>CAZHSL010000237.1:0-4504 GCA_964535185.1 uncultured Corynebacterium sp. | reverse complement strand
GCGCTGAGGTCGACGTTGATCGAGCCGACCACCGCGATCGTACCGGCGGGGCTCACTCGAACTCGCCCGCGTTGTCCTCGGTGACGGTGACGACCTCGACGGAGACCTCCGCCTCGACGTCCCCGTCGGCGAGCACCTTGGCGGCCTCGGCGACGGCCTGCTTGCCGAGCTCCGCGGGCTGCTGGGCGATGGTCGCCTCCAGCGTGCCGGCGGCGACGGCGGCGATGCCCTCCTCGGTGCCGTCGAAGCCGACCACCGTCACCTCGGTGCCGGCGCGGTCGCCGAGGGCCTCGATCGCGCCGAGCGCCATCTCGTCGTTCTCGCAGAAGATGCCCACCACGTCGGGGTTGGCCTGCAGCAGGTTGGTGGCCACGTTCAGGCCCTCGGCGCGGTCGAAGTTCGCCGTCTGCTGGGCGACGACGGTGATGTCGGAGAACTGCTCGATGCCCTCGGTGAAGCCCTGGCCGCGGTCGCGGGAGGCGGAGGAGCCGGGCACGCCCTGCAGCACGATCACCTCGCCCTCCTCACCGATCGCGGCGGCGAGCGCCTCGGCGGCCTGGGTGCCGCCGGCGACGTTGTCCGAGGCGATGAAGCTGGCGAGCTCGCCGGAGGTGGCGTCGCGGTCCACAGCGATGACGGGGATGTCCGCATCGTTGAGCGACTCGACGGAGGTGGAGACGGCGTCGGAGTCGGTGGGGTTGACGATCACCAGGGCGTGGCCCTGGGTGATGGCGTTGGCGAGCTGGTTGGCCTGGGTGGCGGAGTCGTCGGAGGCGTCCTGCACGTCGAGGCTGATGCCCTGCGCCTCGGCCTCCGCCTCGGCGCCCTCGACGAGCTCGACGAAGAAGGGGTTGGTCTGGGTGGAGACGGCGAGCATGACGCGCTGGCCGCCGCCTCCCTCCCCGTCGCCGCCGCGGTTGCAGGCGGCCAGGCCCGTGCCGGCCACGGCGGCGGCGCCGAGGGCGAACAGGCCGCGACGGCTGGTCATGGACTTGGTGATGGTGATCATGGCGATCTCCTTGTCTCGGGGAGCTGGTGCTCCCCGTGGATGGGGTGGGTCAGCGGGAGGTCTTGCGGCGCAGCACGTCGAAGCCGACGGCGAGGGCGATCACGAGACCGATCACGACCTGCTGCCAGAACGACGAGACGTTGAGGATGTTCAGGCCGTTGCGGATCACGGCCAGCAGGATCGCGCCCACGAGCGTGCCGGTGGCGCGGCCGGAGCCGCCGGAGAGGGAGGCCCCGCCGATGACCACGGCGGCGATGGCGTCCAGCTCGTAGCCGACGCCGGCCTGCGGGCCGGCCGAGGACAGCCGACCGGCCAGCACCATGCCGGCCAGCCCCGCGAACAGGCCGGAGAGGGCGTAGACGATCACGAGGATCCGCTTGACGGGCAGGCCGGACAGCCGCGCGGCCTCCTCGTTGCCGCCGATGGCGTACATCGAGCGGCCCAGCACGGTGCGGGTGAGGAGGAACCAGCACACCACCCCGGCGACCACCATGGCGAGGATCGGCACGGGGAAGCCGCCGATGCTGCCGCCCATGAAGGAGACCGTTCCGGAGGTGGTGATGGGGGTGCCGTCGGAGATCACCAGGGTCAGGCCGCGGGCCACGCTCATCATCGCCAGGGTGGCGATGAAGGAGGGCAGCTTGCCGTAGGCGATGGACAGGCCGGAGATCGCGCCGGCGGCGGCACCGATCAGCAGCCCCACCACGAGGGTGAGGATCCCGGGCAGGCCCAGCGAGGCGAAGGAGTAGGCGGAGACCACGGCGCCGAGGGCGGCGACGGAGCCGACGGACAGGTCGATACCGGCGGTGACGATCACGAAGGTCATGCCGAAGGCGAGGATCGCGACGACGGAGGCCTGGATGCCGATGTTGATGAGGTTCGGGACGGTGAGGAAGCTCGGGGTGGCGATGAACAGCCCGATGCACAGCAGGATCAGGCCCACCAGGGCGCCGTTGTTCATCGCCCAGTGGCCGAGGCGGCTGAGGGCGGTGGGGGCCTGACGGGTGGGGCCGGGTGAGGTGGTGGTCGCGGTCATGGCCGCGGCTCCTTTCGGAGGGGTGGGGCGGGCGGTGCGGGCGGGGCCCGTCAGGACGCCTCGGCGGAGCGGGGGTCGTCGTCGGTGACAGCAGAGGACACGGCGGAGACGGCGAGGCTCATCACGGAGTCCTCGGTGGCGTCATCGGCCTCGAGAGTCCCGGCGACCTGGCCGTTGCTCATCACGAGGATGCGGTCGCTCATGCCGAGCACCTCGGGCAGTTCGCTCGAGACCATCACGACGGCGCCGCCGCCGGCGGTGATCTCGTTGATCAGCTCGTAGATCTCGACCTTGGCGCCGACGTCGACGCCGCGGGTGGGCTCGTCCAGCAGCAGCACGGTGGAGCCGGCCATCACCCAGCGGGCGAAGACGACCTTCTGCTGGTTGCCGCCGGAGAGGTTGCGGATCGGCTGGTCCAGTCCTGCCATCCGCACCGAGAGCTGCTCGGTGACCTTCGCGGCGCGGGCACGCTGGCCGCGCCGGTCGGCGAGGCCGTTGCGCGCGGTGGAGCGGAGGGTGGCGTAGCCGGCGTTCTCGGCGACGCCCGCGTCCAGCACGAGGCCCTGGGTCTTGCGGTCCTCGGGGACCAGGCCCAGGCCGCGGGCGATGGAGCGGCCGACGTCGTGGCCGGGCAGGGCTCGGCCCTGCAGGATGACGGTGCCGGAGTCGTAGGGGTCGGCGCCGAACACGGCCCGCAGCACCTCGGTGCGGCCCGCGCCGACGAGTCCGGCGATGCCGAGCACCTCCCCGGCGTGGACGGTGAAGTCGACGCCGCTGAACTTCCCCTCGCTGGCCAGGCCCTGGACCTCGAGCAGCACCTCGCCGCGGGTCTCTGGGCGCCGGCGCGGGAACTGGTCGGCGATGTCGCGGCCCACCATGAGGGAGACCAGCTCGGCCTCGGAGGTGTCGGCGGGGACCTGGGCGACGAATTTCCCGTCGCGCAGCACGGAGACGGTGTCGCCGATCCGCGGGATCTCGTCGAGGTGGTGGGAGATGAACACCATGCCCACGCCCTGGGCCTTGAGGTCCTCGACGACGCGGAACAGGGCGTCGATCTCCCGCCCGGTGAGCGCGGCGGTGGGCTCGTCGAGGATGAGCAGGCGGGCGTCCTGGGAGAGAGCCTTGGCGATCTCGACCAGCTGCTGGCGGGCGATGCCGAGCTCGCCGACGGGCCGGTCGAGGTCGACGTCCAGGCCGATCTTCTCCAGCGCCTCGGCGGCGATGCGGTGCATGGCGCGGCGGTCGAGCATGCCCAGCCGCTTGGGTGTGCGACCCAGGGTGATGTTCTCGGCGACGCTGAGCTGGGGCACCAGGTTCAGCTCCTGGTGGATGGTGGCGATGCCGTGGCGCTCGGCGGCCCTGACGTCGGGCAGCTGGACGGGAGCGCCGTCGATCAGGATCCGGCCGCCGTCGGGCTGGTGGATGCCGGACATCATCTTGATCAGCGTGGACTTGCCGGCGCCGTTCTCGCCGAGAAGGACCTCGACCTCTCCGGCGCGCACATGGACCGTGACGTCGTCGATCACGGTGACCGGGCCGAAGGACTTGCTCACCCCCTCGAGGGTGAGCAGGGCGGGGTTCTGGTCAGTCATGGCGGAGCACCTCGGCTTCCGTGGTGGTGGTCTGGGGGCTCAGGCGCAGGTGCGCGGGCAGGCGGTGCTCGGTGTGCGGGGCCTCGCCGTCCAGCTGGGCGTTCAGCAGCTGCACGGCGGTGGTGGCCATGCCCTCGAGGTCCTGGCAGATCAGCGGCAGCGGGGGCTGCAGCAGGGCGAAGGGGGCGATGTCGTCGAAGCCGATGAAGGGCAGGTCGCCGGCGGGGACGATCCCGTTATCGAGACATTCGCGTACGGCGCCGAGCGTCATCCGGGAGTCGGCCGTGAGCACGGCGTCCACGTCGGCGGCGAGCAGGGCCTGCATGCCGCGGCGGCCGGCCTCCTCCTGGAAGTCGCCGTGCTGGATGACCGTCTCGACGCCGGCCGCTGCTGCGGCGTCGGTGAACTCGGCCAGGCGCTCCACACCGGTGGTGGTCTGGGCGGGGCCGGAGAGGAAGCCGATCCGCTGCGCTCCCCCGGCGACCAGTGCGTGCACGGCGTCGTGGAGGGCGGGACCGGTGTCGGACACGACGGCGGGCACGTCCATCCCGGGGATGGTGCGATCCACGAACACCAGCGGGATGCCGGCGTCCCTGACGGTGAGGAGGGTGTCGTGGGCGGTGGAGAAGGGGGCGACGATGATGCCGTCCACCCGCTGCCGGCGCAGCACCAGCACGTACTCGCGCATCAGCTCGGGGTCCTCGTTGGCGCTGCACAGCACCACGGACAGTCCCGAGGCGCGGGCCTCGCGCTCGACCTCGTGGGCGAGCTCGGCGAAGAAGGGGTTGCGCACGTCCGGGATCAGCAGCCCGATGGTCTCGGTGCGCTCGGAGCGCAGGGAGCGGGCCTGGGCGTTGGGGATGTAGT
>CAZHSL010000236.1:0-4526 GCA_964535185.1 uncultured Corynebacterium sp. | reverse complement strand
AAGGCCGTGCTGAAGGAGCCGCCGGCGCTGCTGGTGCTCAACGGCGGCCAGGAGGCGGCCCCCTTCCTCTCCGCGCTCTACGAGGCCACCCTGGACGACGGCAACCGGCCCACCATCGAGATCCCCGCCCGGCTCTCCCCGGCGGCGACCGTCGACTACTCCCAGCTGACGGTCGCGGAGGAGCTGCTCCCGGAATGCCTCACCTCCGCCACCGGGTACCAGCCCGGCGGTGAGATCACCGAGGAGCACCGGGCGATGATGCTCAACCGCAGCACCGCCTTCCTGCGCACCGGGTACGCCTATTCGCAGCAGGGCTACGACGCCTTCGTCATGGCCTGCCTGGCCGCGCAGCATGCCCTGTCGGTCACGGGCACGGCGCTGGCCGGTGCGGTCCCGGCCATCCTCACCGGCTCCGAGGACTGCACCGACTACGAGGCCTGCCGGCGCGTGATGCACACGGCGCTCGAGACGAACGGGCGGGCCACCGTCGCCTACGCCGGCCGGATGGGCGCTCTCGAGCTGGGCCCGCTCTCCGATGCGCGGATCGGGGAGATGCGCGAGTACAGCTGGTCGGCGGCGAACGAGCTCGAGGACGGCGCGGCGACCGGCTTCGAAGCGCCCGAGTGAGCCGGGGCCGCGACCGTCGGCGCGCTCAGCGCGGCGGCAGCAGCTGCGTCGCGACGGTGACGGTGCTCAGCAGCCGGCCCTCGTCGTCCTCGATCTCGACCAGGTAGTTCGCCACCTGGCGCCCGAGGTGCCGGGGCGTGCAGGAGGCGAGGACGCTCCCGCTGCGGGCCGAGCGGTGGTGCAGGGCCGAGACCGACGTCCCCACCGCCTGGGCGCCGTCGCCGTGGACCTCGCGCGCCTGCAGGATCGCGGCGAAGGAGGCGATGGACTCCGCCAGCGCGATCGTCGCCCCGCCGTGCAGCAGACCGGCCGGCTGTGTGTTGCCCGCCACCGGCATCGACGCCGTGCCGCCTCCGGCGTCCAGGGTCAGCAGCTCGATCCCGCAGCGTTCGAGGAGGGTCCCGTGCAGCAGCGGCGCGAAGTGCTCGCGCAGCTCCGCGCTCACCGCAGGGGCGGTGGGCGCACCTCCCGGTGCGGGCGTGGTCGATGGGGCAGGAGCGGACGGCATCAGGTCGTTCATGGTGCGAGCCTGCCACAGCCGAGCGGGCGGCGAGGGCGGCGGCGACGTGGGAGACTTCTCCTCATGAGTGCGAGTGACACCGACGACCAGCGCATCCTCCTCATCGACGGGCACGCGATGGCCTTCCGCGCCTTCTTCGCCCTGCCCGCCGATGGTTTCAGCGACGGCCGCGGCCAGGCCACCAACGCGGTGTACGGCTTCGCCCGGATGCTCATCAACGTGGTCGCCTCCGAGCGTCCCACTCATGTGGCGGTCGCCTTCGACCTCCCCGGCGGCACCTTCCGCGACCGCATCTACGACCAGTACAAGGGCGGCCGCGACGAGACCCCGCCCGCCTTCCACGGGCAGATCGACCTGATCATGCAGATGCTGGACGCCCTCGGGGTGCGGTGGCTGACCTACGAGGACTACGAGGCCGACGACATCATCGCGACCCTCGCCACCCGCGCCGAGGAGGCGGGGCACGAGACGCTGATCGTCTCGAGCGACCGCGACGCGATCCAGCTCGTCGGCGAGAAGGTCACCCTGCTGCAGCCGATCAAGGGCGTCACCGAGATGCGGCGCATGGACCCGGCGGCCGTGGAGGAGAAGTACGGCATCCCGCCGGAGCGCTACCCGGACCTCGCCGCGCTGGTGGGCGAGGCGGCGGACAACCTCCCGGGCGTCCCCGGCGTCGGCCCGAAGACGGCCGCGAAGTGGATCGTCCAGTACGGCGACCTCCCCGGTGTCATCGCGCACGCCGGCGAGATCAAGGGCAAGGCCGGCCAGTCGCTGCGCGACCACCTCGAGGCCGTCGAGCGCAACCGGCTGATGAACGCCGCCTACACCACGCTCGACCTGCCCACCGATCCGGCGCACTACGCGCTCGGCGGAGGGGATCGCGCCCGGGTGCTGGAGGTCTTCGACGACCTCGCCTTCGGCGACACGATCCGGCGCGACCTGCCCGCCGCGCTGCTGGGGGAGAGCGCGGACGAGGACGCCGCCGAGGAGGCGGCGCAGGCCGCCGAGATCCTCGACGTCCAGGACGCCGCCACGCTCCAGCAGCTGCTCGCCACCGGCGCGGACGTGCTCGCGCTCGACGCGGTCGAGGACGTGCGCGGCGGTGCGCTCGTGGGGCTCGCGACCCCCACGGTCGCCGGCGCGGTCCAGCTGGGCCGCCTGGACCCCGAGGCCGCCGACCTGCTCGCCGCCGCCCTCGCGGCCGCGACCGAGATCCGGGTCGCCGACGCCCCCGCGGTCCGCTCCTGGATGGAGCTGAACGGGTACCGGCTGGGGGAGCGGGCGCGGGACCTGTCGCTGGAGTCCTTCGTGCTGCGGCCCGGCGCGCGCAGCTACGACGCCGAGGCGCTCGCGAGCGAGCTGGGCGGGGCGAGCTTCGAGCCGCGCCCCCGCAAGCCCGCCGAGTCGACGCTGAAGAAGGAGACCCAGGAGGTGCGGGCGGAGCACGTCGCCCGCGCCGGAGCCCGTCTGGCGACCGCCGCCGCGGCGCTGCACCCCGCCGCCGAGGAGCTCAGCGCCCGCACCGCGCGCGAGCCGTGGGCCCGCACCATCCTCGAGGAGCTCGAGCAGCCCCTGCAGACCGTGCTCGAGACGATGCACCAGCGGGGCATCGCGATCGACGAGGCGGCGCTCGGGTCGCTGCGGGAGGAGTTCGAGGGCTTCGTCGCGCAGGCCAAGCGCGAGGCCGGGCTGATCGTGGGGGAGGAGGTCAACCTCGCCTCCCCCAAGCAGCTCCAGGTGGTCCTGTTCGACACCCTCGCCCTGCCCACCACGCGCAAGATCTCCTCGGGCCACTCCACCGACGCCGAGTCGCTCACCGACCTGCAGGAGTCGCTGCACCCCGAGTCCAACGGCCACCAGTTCCTCTCCTGGCTGCTGCGCTTCCGCGAGATGAGCAAGCTGACCGGCTACCTGGTGGGACTGGACAAGGCGGTCGACACCGGCTCTCGCGTGCACACCACCTTCCAGCAGACCGCCGCCGCCACCGGCCGTCTCGCCTCGACCGAGCCGAACCTGCAGAACATCCCCGTGCGCACCGCCGAGGGGCAGCGGATCCGGGACGTGTTCGTCGCCGGGGAGGGCTACGAGACGCTCCTGACCGCCGACTACTCCCAGATCGAGATGCGCATCATGGCGCACCTGTCCGAGGATGCCGGCCTCATCGAGGCGTTCCGCTCGGGGGAGGACCTGCACAACTTCGTCGCCTCCCGCGTGTTCGGGGTGAGCCCGGACGCCGTCGACCCGGCGATGCGCTCGAAGACGAAGGCGGTCAGCTACGGCCTCGCCTACGGGCTCTCCGCCTTCGGGCTCTCCCGGCAGCTGCGCATCTCCCGGGCAGAGGCGACCGCGCTGCGCGACGGCTACTTCGAGCGCTTCGGCGGGGTGCGCGACTACCTCCGCGACAGCGTGGAGACGGCCCGCAGCACCGGCTACACCGAGACGCTGCTGGGCCGCCGCCGGTACCTCCCCGACCTCACCTCCGACAACCGCCAGCGCCGCGAGAACGCCGAGCGGGTGGCGCTGAACTCCCCGATCCAGGGCAGCGCGGCGGACATCATCAAGCTCGCGATGCTCGCCGTCGAGCGCCGGATGCGCGAGGCGGGGCTCAGCTCCCGGATGCTGCTGCAGGTCCACGACGAGCTCGTGGTCGAGGTCGCGCCCGGGGAGCTCGAACAGGTGCGGGCGATCGTCGAGGAGGGCATGGACTCGGCGTACGAGCTGTCGGTCCCGCTCGAGGTCGGCGTCGGCATCGGTCGCACCTGGCGCGAGGCCGCCCACTGAGCCGGGACGCGCGGCGCAGCCGGCACGCCGGGGCAGGGCCGACCAGGACGGAAGTCACACCGGGGCTCGCCCCGGCGCCCGGACGCGACCTCGCGCAACCGCGCCCGGACTGTTAGGCTTTCCGAGGTCTGTGCGCGCGCCGCGCCGTCGTGGTCCCCACGCGGGGCGCCGACCGGGCACCGATCGGTCCTCCCCGGAGGGCCTGCACGTCCACCGACCCTACTCATTTCCTGTCCCGACGGAGTCCTTACCTACATGACCGACACCACGACCCCCCAGATCGCCATCAACGACATCGGCGGCGCCGACGATCTCATGGCCGCCATCGATGCCACCATCAAGTACTTCAACGATGGCGACATCGTCGAGGGCACCGTGGTGAAGGTCGATCACGACGAGGTCCTCCTGGACATCGGCTACAAGACCGAGGGCGTCATCCCCTCGCGCGAGCTGTCCATCAAGCACGACGTCGACCCCGGTGAGGTCGTCGAGGTCGGCGACGAGATCGAGGCCCTGGTCCTCCAGAAGGAGGACAAGGAAGGCCGCCTGATCCTGTCCAAGAAGCGTGCGCAGTACGAGCGCGCCTGGGGCACCATCG
>CAZHSL010000235.1:1309-4563 GCA_964535185.1 uncultured Corynebacterium sp. | reverse complement strand
GGTGCTGCGCGAGCAGATCACCGGCATCCGCGTGCTGCGCGCCTTCGTGCGCGAGGACCGCGAGCGCGCACGCTACGCAGTGGTCAACGGCGAGCTGACCGACCTCAACCGCCGCATCGGCATGCTGATGATCCTCATCAACCCGATCATCATGTTCATCCTCAACATCTCCAGCGTGATGGTGCTGCTGGTGGCCGCGCCCCGCATCGACGCGGGCCAGATGGAGGTCGGCTCGATCACCGCCTTCATCGCCTACCTGATGCAGATCCTCATCGCCGTGATGATGGCGACCTTCATGACGATGATGATCCCGCGCGCGATGGTCTCCGCCGAGCGCATCTCGGAGGTGCTCGCCACCGAGACCAGCGTCCACCAGCGCACCGACGGCGTGCGCGAGCTCGAGGGGCCGGTCGAGCTCACCTTCGAGGACGTCTCGTTCACCTACCCGGGCGCCGAGCGCCCGGTGCTCGAGGACATCTCCTTCACCGCCCGGGCCGGGCAGACCGTCGCGATCATCGGCGGCACCGGCGCCGGCAAGACCACGCTGCTGAACCTGGTGCCCCGCCTGATGGACGCGAGCGAGGGCAGGGTGCTGCTGAACGGCCACGACGTGCGCGACCTCGACGCCCGCGTGCTCTGGGACCTGGTGGGGCTGGTCCCGCAGCGGCCCTACCTGTTCTCCGGCACCGTCGCCTCCAACCTGCGGTTCGGGAATCCGTCGGCCGACGAGCAGGAGCTGTGGCACGCCCTGACCGTCGCCCAGGGCCGCGACTTCGTCGCCGCGATGCCTGCCCAGCTCGAGTCCCCGATCGCGCAGGGCGGCACCAACGTCTCCGGCGGTCAGCGGCAGCGGCTGTGCATCGCGCGGGCGCTCGCCGCGCAGCCGTCGCTGTACCTGTTCGACGACTCCTTCAGCGCGCTGGACCTCACCACCGACGCACGACTGCGCGCCGCCCTGGTGCCGGAGACCCGCGACGCGCTGATGCTGATCGTCGCCCAGCGGGTCTCGACCATCACCGCCGCGGATCTGATCCTGGTGCTGGACAACGGCCGCATCGTCGCCCAGGGCACCCATCCCGAGCTGCTGGAGAGCTCGGAGACCTACCGGGAGATCGTCCGCTCGCAGGGCGTCGAGGAGGAGGTGGCCTGATGACCTCGCCGAAGCACACCCCCGAGCGGCCCGAGGACCCGCGCACCGACGACGGCGCCCAGGTGCCCGTCGGCTCGCAGGCCCCGGCGACCCCCGCCGGCGACGAGGCCTCCACCGCCGCCGAGATCGCCGCGGAGAAGGACGCCGCGCGCGGACTGCGCCCCGGCCAGAGCGCGAAGAACTTCTGGCCCTCCACCAAGCGCCTGGTGCGCGAGATGGGGCCCGAACGCGCCTTCCTGGCCCTCGCCATCGCGGTGGGCGTCGTCTCGGTGGCCTTCAGCGTGGTGGGGCCGAGGATCCTCGGCCGCGCCACCGACATCATCTTCACCGGGCTGATCTCGAAGAACCTCCCCGCAGGCGCCGATCCGGCCGACGTCATCGCCGGGCTGCGGGCCGAGGGCCAGGACCAGTTCGCCGACATGCTCTCGGGGATGACCCTCACCCCGGGGCAGGGCATCGACTTCACCGCGCTGCACCAGACCCTCGCGCTGGCTGTCGGCCTCTTCGCCGTGTCCGCGCTGCTGATGTGGATCCAGGGCCTCGCCCTGAACCGGATCATCTACCGCATGGTCTCGCGCCTGCGCCGCGACGTCGAGGAGAAGCTGCACCGGCTGCCGCTGGCCTACTTCGACCGGATGAAGCGCGGGGAGATCCTCTCCCGTGTCACCAACGACATCGACAACATCCAGAACACCCTGATGAACACGGTCACGGGCCTGGTGAACTCGGTCCTGACGGTGCTCGGCGTGCTGGCGATGATGGTGCTGATCTCCTGGCAGCTGTCCCTCATCGCGCTCGCCGTGATCCCGGTGGCGCTGGTGGTGACGGGCTTCGTCGGCAAGCGCGCGCAGAAGCTGTTCGCCCAGCAGTGGGACGCCACCGGCGTGGTCAACTCCGAGGTGGAGGAGGCCTACACCGGGCACGCCCTGGTGACGGTGTTCGGTCGCCGCGACGAGGTCGCCGCCCGCTTCGAGGAGCGCAACGAGACCCTGTTCCGCGCCACCTTCGGCGCCCAGTTCGTCTCCTCCCTGATCATGCCGCTGATGATGTTCGTGGGGAACCTGTCCTACGTCGCAGTCGCGATCGTGGGCGGGCTGCGGATCGTCTCCGGCCAGCTCACGCTCGGCGACGTGCAGGCCTTCATCCAGTACTCGCGCCAGTTCACCCAGCCCCTGTCGCAGGTCGCCTCGATGGCGACCATGCTGCAGTCCGGCGTGGCCAGCGCCGAGCGGGTCTTCGAGCTGCTGGACGCCGAGGAGCAGGAGAAGGAGACGGAGAACGACACCGCCGCGGCGGGCATCCGCGAGGGCCGCGTCGAGTTCGAGCACGTCGCCTTCTCGTACAGCCCCGACCGCGAGCTGATCACCGATCTCTCGCTGGTCGCCGACCCCGGGCACACGGTCGCGATCGTGGGGCCGACGGGGGCGGGCAAGACCACCCTGGTGAACCTCGTGATGCGCTTCTACGAGGTGGGCGGCGGCCGGATCACGATCGACGGGATCGACATCCGCGACCTCACCCGCGCCCAGCTGCGCGAGCGCACCGGGATGGTGCTGCAGGACACCTGGCTGTTCAAGGGCTCCCTGCTGGAGAACATCCGCTACGGCCGCCTGGACGCGACCGACGAGGAGGTCATCGAGGCGGCCCGCGCCACCCACGTCGACGACTTCGCCCGCCAGCTGCCCGACGGCTACGACACGGTCGTGGACGACGACGAGTCCACCCTCTCCGCCGGCGAGAAGCAGCTGATCACGATCGCCCGCGCCTTCCTGGCGCAGCCCGACCTGCTGATCCTCGACGAGGCCACCTCGAGCGTGGACACCCGCACCGAGGTGCTCGTGCAGAAGGCGATGAACGCGCTGCGCGAGGGCCGCACCTCGTTCGTGATCGCCCACCGCCTCTCCACCATCCGCGACGCGGACCTGATCCTGGTGATGGAGGACGGCGACATCGTCGAGCAGGGCGACCACGAGGCGCTGCTCGCGCTCGGCGGGGCCTACTCCCGGCTGTACCGCTCGCAGTTCGAGGGTGCGGCGGTGGACATCGAGCTGGAGGAGGAGCTCGCCGGCCGCACCGACGAGGACGAGGCGCCGACGACGACCGG
>CAZHSL010000235.1:0-1209 GCA_964535185.1 uncultured Corynebacterium sp. | reverse complement strand
GGTGAAGCACACGACAGCAACTTGTTTCCATGCAGGGCTGTGAATACTATTCATCGGTGACTTCGTACCGTCCCCGTCGGCGCACCCTGCTGCGCGCCGCGCCCCTGGCCCTGGCCACCGGGATGCTCGCCCCGTCGCTCGCCGCGTGCACCCGCGCCTCCGAGCGCCTGGACGCCGAGTCCGCGGCCGTGCCCGTCGTGGACCTCTCGGGCATCGAGGAGGTCCCCGAGATCGCCGAGCTGGTGCCCGCCGCGGTCCGTGAGCGCGGCGAGCTGGTCAACGGCGCCGCCCTGAACTACGCGCCCGGCGAGTTCGTCGGCTCCACCGGCGAGGCCGTCGGCTACGACATCGACATCCTCGCCGCGATCGGCGCGGTGCTGGGGCTGTCCACACGCACCGAGGCCGCGGTGTTCGCGCAGATCATCCCCGCCGTCGGCTCCACCTACGATGTGGGCATCTCGAGCTTCACGATCAACGAGGAGCGGCTCGAGGCCGTCACGATGGTCTCCTACTTCCAGGCCGGGATCTCCTACGCCGTCAAGGCCGGCAACCCCTACGACATCCACCCCGACGACCTGTGCGGCAAGCGCGTCGCCCTGCAGGTGGGCACCTACCAGGAGGAGCTGTCCATCGAGCGCTCCCAGGAGTGCCGCGAGAACGGGGAGAAGGCCTACGACCTGCTCGCCTACACCTCGAACTCCGACGCCGCGACCAACGTCGCCGGCGGCAAGGGCGACATCCTGATGGCCGACTCCCCGGTCACCGCCTACGCCATCGCCCGCTCCCGCGGCACCCTCGAGGCGATCGGCGAGATCGAGGAGTCCGCGCTGAACGGCATCGTCGTCGCGAAGGACCAGCCCGAGCTGGCCGAGGCGATCCGCGCCGCTCTCCAGCACCTCATCGACTCCGGCCACATGGAGCGGATCCTCGCTGCATGGGGCAATGACGCCGGCATGATCCCGACCTCGGAAGTGAACCCCCAGCCGTGACCACCACCCAGGCCCCCGGCCCCGCACAGGGCTACACCCCGATCCGCGCCCGCTCCGCTCCCCGGCCCGGCACGTGGATCTCCGCCGTCGTCGTGGCCGCACTGGCCCTCGGCCTGGTGTGGTTCCTGGTGACCAACCCGGTGCTCGAATGGGACACCGTCGCCACCTACCTGCTGGACGTGAAGGTGGTCCAGGGCGTCGGCTGGACGCTGCTGCTGAC
>CAZHSL010000234.1:0-4584 GCA_964535185.1 uncultured Corynebacterium sp. | reverse complement strand
CACGGCGCGCAGCCCAGCTATCCCGGCACGGAGGATCCGCTGCCGGTGCTGAGCGGGGAGGGAGCATGAGGAGCCACGGGATCCTCCACCCGGAGCTCGGTGCGCACCTGGCCCGCCTCGGCCACACCGACATCTTCGTGATCGGCGACGCCGGCCTGCCCGTCCCTTCGGGAGTGCCGCGGGTGGATCTCGCCGTGGTGCTCGGCGTGCCCGGCTTCGCCGAGGTGGCCGACGCGATCCTCGCCGAGATCGAGGTGGAGGGGGCGGTCATCGCCACCGAGGCGGCCGGCTCACCGGCGGGGGAGATGCTCGCGGCACGGTTCCCCGGTGCGCAGAGCGTGCCCCACGAGGAGCTCAAGCAGCGTATGGCCCAGGCGCGGTTCGTCGTGCGCACCGGGGAGACGACCCCGTACGCGAACGTGATCGTGCGGTGCGGGGTGCCGTTCTGAGCCAGGAGTACGTCCTCGCGCACCGTGACGAGTTCGAGCTCGGTCTCGGGCTGGGCTACGAGCCGGACCTGCTCGAGCAGGCACGGCGCCTCCGGCACGAGACGGGCAGGCGTCACGGACGTGCGACGGCGCTCATCCCACCCCGTACAGCCGCGCCTGCAGCGCCCGCACCCGCGCGCTGAGCTCCGGATCGGGCCCCACCGCCTCGATGCCGGGCGCGACCGTGTGCACGGGCAGCGGCGCGACGGGCGCCGCCGGCACCTCCCACTGCGCCAGCCAGCCGGTCAGCTGCGCGGTGCTGCTGGCGTAGACGATCCGGCCCAGCCCCACCCAGGCGTGGGCGGCCGCGCACATCGGGCAGTGCTCGCCGGAGGTGTAGACCGTCGCGGCGGCGCGCTCGGCAGGGGAGAGGTGCTCGGCCGCCCAGCGCGCGATAGCGAACTCCGGATGCTGGGTCTTGTCACCGCCGGCCACCCGGTTGCGGTCGGCGAAGAGCTCGGAACCGTCGGCGCTCACCAGGACGGAGCCGAACGGTTCGTCCCCGGCATCGAGGGCCTCCTCGGCGAGGTCCACGCAGCGGCGCAGCCACTCTCGGTCGTGCTCCGTGAGGGCAGAGGGTTCCGTCATGGTCCCACTCAACCACGCGCCCCGGTCCTCTCGCAGTACCGGAGCCGGAGGCCGTGACGCTCTCTGCGCATGCTGTACCAGCGCGTTTCGTCATGCAAATCGCCGAGACCGCATGGTGGACTATGCTCGCAGGAACTTTCCGGCTGCGCTCCACTGGGGCGTCACCACGCACGATCCCCTCCCGCACCGACCGATCAGGAGACCGACAATGACGTCACGATTCACGAGGCGCTCGCTCCTCGGAGGGGCCGCGGCCGGCGCCGCGGCCCTCACCCTGCCCGCCTGCTCCCGCTTCACCGGAGGGGGCGAGACCACCCTGCTGATGTCCTCCTCCCAGAGCGAGACTTCACCGATCGTCCAGGGACTGCAGAAGTGGGCCGATGCGGTCACCGAGCAGACCGAAGGCGCTCTGACCGTCGAACTGCACGCCTCCGGCTCGCTGGGCAGCGACGAGGATGTCATCGAGCAGGTGCTGCAGGGCGCGAACATCGCGCTGGTGACCGACGGCGGGCGGCTGAGCAACTACGTCCCCGACATCGGCATCATCGGGATGGCCTACATCACCGACACCTACGACGAGGTCGTCGCCATCACCGAATCCGAGACCTTCAAGGGCTGGGACGAGGAGCTGCTGGGCCAGAACATCAAGATGCTCGCCTACAACTGGTACGACGGGCCCCGCAACTTCTACACCAACACCCCCATCGAGACCCCGGAGGACCTCTCCGGCCTGCGCATCCGCACCCCCGGATCGCCCGCCTGGGCCGAGTCCGTCCGCTCCCTGGGCGCCGAGCCGATCGCGATGTCCTGGGGCGAGACCTACAACGCCATGCAGAGCGGGGCGATCGACGGGGTCGAGGCGCAGACCACCTCCACCTACTCCAGCTCCACCTTCGAGGTCGCCGGCAACATGGCGCGCACCGAGCACTTCCACCTCGCGCAGTTCATCATGGCCGGCAACGGCTGGTTCGAGACCCTCCCGGAGGACCTCCGCACCGTGCTCGTGGACACCTGCAAGGCCCACGGCACCGAGAACGCGCAGCTGGTGATCGACAAGAGCGCCGAGTTCGAGGATCTGATGGTCGAGGAGGGCCTGGAGATCAACGAGCCCGACAAGACCCCGTTCATCGAGGCCTCGCAGGCGGCGTACGACGAGCTCGGCTTCACCGAGCTGCGCGATCAGCTGTGGTCCGAGATCGGCAAGTGACCGGCGCACCGGGAACGGAGGCGACATGCAATCCGTGAAGAAGGCCTACACCCTCTTCTGCAAGGTCGAGCAGGGCTTCGTGGCCGTGCTCATCGTGGCGATCACCGTGCTGATCTTCGGCTCCGCCGTGGCGCGCACGCTGGGCCACCCGCTGAACATCACCACCGACCTCGCGCTGCTGATGTTCGCCTGGGTGGTGTTCATCGGGGCGGACGTCTCGCTGCAGCAGGCGGACTTCCTGCGCGTCGAGATCCTGCTGAAGACGTTCCCGCTGAAGCTGCAGAAGCTCCTCTACTACGTCTTCTCGGTGGCGGCGATCCTCGTGCTCGCGCTGATCGTCTACCTCGGGGTGCCGCTGGCGATGAGCAATGCGGCGCGACTTTTCCAGACCCTGGGGATCAGCTACGCCTGGGCGACCATCAGCGCGCCCGTCGGCTGTGCGCTGATGATCGTGACGATCGTGCTGAAGATGATCAGGCACCGGCACGACTCCGAGATCGTCCTCGTCCAGAGCGAGGCGATCTGATGCTCGCAGCAGCCATCGTGTTCTTCATCCTGCTCGCCCTCGGCATGCCGGTGGCGTTCACCATCGCGATCGCCGGCCTGGCGTTCTTCATGGTCAACCCCAACCTGCCCATGTCGATCATGGCGCAGAACGTGGTCAGCCCCAGCCAGAGCTACACGCTGCTGGCGATCCCGCTGTTCATCTTCGCCGGCAACCTGATGAACGCCACCGGCATCACCAAGCGCCTCATCGACCTCTCCAACGTGCTGACCGGCCACATGTACGGCAGCCTCGGGCAGGTCTCCGCGGTGCTGTCGACGATGATGGGCGGCATCTCCGGCTCGGCCAACGCCGATGCGGCGATGCAGTCGCGCATCCTGGGCCCGTCGATGGTCGAGCGCGGCTATTCGCGCGGGTACGCCGCCGCCGTCAACGGCGTGACCGGCCTGATCACCGCCACGATCCCGCCGAGCATGGGGCTGATCATCTACGGCTCCGTCGGCGAGGTCTCGATCGGCCGGCTGTTCGCCGCCGGCATCATCCCCGGCATCCTCATGATGATCGTGCTGATGACCATGATCCGCTTCACCTCGAAGAGGCGCGGCTACGCACCGGTGCGGCCGAAGCCCGCCACCCTCAAGGAGGTCGGCAAGGCCACGGTCCCCGCGTTCTGGGCGCTGATCTTCCCGGTGATCCTCATCCTCGGCATCCGGTTCGGATTCTTCACCCCCTCGGAATCGGGCGCCTTCGCGTGCCTGTACGCGATCTTCGTGGGTGTGGTGATCTACCGCGAGCTGACGTGGGCGACGTTCCTGGAGACGCTGAAGAACACCACCAAGGACATCGGCATCATCATGTTCCTGGTCGCCGTCTCCGGCATCATCGCCTACGGCGTCACCTACGACAGCGTCCCGCAGAGCATCGCGGGCTCGCTGACGTCGCTGACCTCGAACCCCTACTTCACGATGGTGCTGGTGATCCTGCTGCTGGTCGTGGGTGGCATGTTCATCGAGACGACGGTGCTCGCGCTGCTGCTGCCGCCGATCCTGCTGCCGGTGGTGACCGCGGTGGGCATCGACCCGGTGCAGTTCGGCATCATCATGATGACCATCGTGACCATGGGGATCATGACCCCACCGGTGGGCATCGCGCTGTACACCACGTCGTCGATCCTGGGCACCAGCCCCGAGAGCGTCGCCAAGGAGGCCGCGCCCCTGCTGGGCGGGGTGGTCCTGCTGGTGGTCGCGCTCGTGGTCTTCCCGCAGATCTCGCTGTTCCTGCCGAACCTCATCTTCGGCGCCTAGCGAGCACCCGGCGTACCCGCCGCACGGAGGGGCCGACGCTCGCACGCCTCGCGATCGTCGGCCCCTCCGTCATGCGGTCCCGGCACCAGGCTCAGTGCTCATGCCGCGCCGCGCCGACCACCCCCACCTGGTCCTCCTGCCCGGGCTCGATCACCACGAACTGGCCCATCATCCCCTCGTCCTCGTGCAGCAGCATGTGGCAGTGGTACATGTACGGCAGGTGCGGATCGGCGTAGTCCGCGAACCGCACCAGCAGGCGGTAGCGCACGTTCGGCATCAGGTAGATCGTGTCCTTCGGGCCGGCCAGCTGCGGCGGCGGGGGAGCGCCGTCCGCCGTGAGGATCCGGAACTGCACGTCGTGGATGTGGAAGCTGTGCGGGATCGGCTGGCTGCTGCGCACCTCCCAGATCTCGGTGTCGCCCACGTGCACCACCTCATCGATGCGGGACATGTCCATCTCCCGGCCGTTGATCTCGCGGCCCTGCAGTTCGA
>CAZHSL010000233.1:0-4610 GCA_964535185.1 uncultured Corynebacterium sp. | reverse complement strand
ACATCGCCGGCACCGGCCAGCCCGGCCACCTCATCGAGATCGACGACACCGACACCATCTTCACCAACCCCATGCACAAGGAGACCGAGGACTACATCTCGGGCCGCTTCGGCTGAGCGGGTCGGCGGGGGACGACGGGGCCGGATGGTGCGGCCGGCAGGGCCGGCTGGTGGGATCGGACGCGGGAGCCGGGCGACACGAAAGCGGTTCCCGTCGATTCCCCCGATACCGTCCGGCAGCGGTCGGTGTCGGGGGAATCGACGTGCGTGTCGGGTCGCACCGGCGGCTGTGGCGGGGGCGAGCGGCCACGCCGGCCTGGGTCGCACCGGCGGCCGCGCCGACCTGGGCCGCACCGGTAGCCGCGCCGATCCGGGCCGCGACGCCGGTAGCGCTTGCGGATCAGACCAGGGTCTGACCCGTGGGCGGCGGAACCGGTCCCGGGGCGGACGCGGTGCGCGGGGAGCGCGCGGGACTCTGGGGGACATGGACACCAGCCCGCTCGCTCCCACCGCCCGCTCCGGCCCGACCGCACCTCATGCCTCCGCCGCGCCGCCCGCACCGGGCGCGCACCCGGCCCCGCGCCCCGGGGTCGTGCATCCGGCTCCGGTGCTGTCAGCCCGCGGCCTGTTCATGACCTACGGGACCGGAGGCACCACCACCCGTGCCCTGGACGGCGTGGACCTCGATGTGGCTCGCGCCGATTCGCTCGCGGTGATGGGCCCCTCGGGCTGCGGCAAGACGACGCTGCTGCACATCCTCGCCGGCATCCTCACCCCCACCTCCGGGTCGGTCCTGCACGACGGCACGGACCTGGCCGGTCTCGGCGACCGTCGCCGCACCCGCCTGCGCCGCAGCGACTTCGGGTTCGTCTTCCAGGACGGCCAGCTGCTGCCCGAGCTCACGGCGCTCGAGAACGTGATCCTGCCCCGCATGCTGGCCGGCACCTCCCGGCGGGCGGCGACCGCGGAGGCCGCGTCCTGGCTGGACCGGCTGGGCCTGGCGGGGATGCACGATCGCCGACCGACCCAGCTCTCGGGCGGGCAGGCGCAGCGGGTGGCGATCGCCCGCGCCCTCGCCGGTCGCCCCAGCGTCGTGTTCGCCGACGAGCCCACCGGAGCCCTCGACCGGACCACCGGCCGGTCCGTGCTCCAGATCCTGGTGGACTCCTGCCGGGACAGCGGTGCCAGCCTGGTGATGGTCACCCACGACGGTTCGGTCGCCGCGGCCTGCCGGCGCACCGTCGCCATGCAGGACGGCCGGATCGCGCATGAGTTCGTGCGCCCCGACGCGGCCACTGTGGCCGACGCGGCCACCGCGGCCGGCGTGAACGGTACGACCGGCGCGAACAGCGAGGTGCGGCGATGAAGGCTCTGCTCGCCTCCGCCCCGCTGCTGCTGCGCCGTCGCGGCGCCCTCGCCGATGTGCTCCCGGTGATCGCCTTCGCCGCGGCCACCGCGATCATGGCCACCGTCGTCGGCGGCGCCGCGGCGTTCGTCGGCCGCATGCCGACCGACTCCGCGATGCCGATGGAGGGAGAGGCCTCGGTGATGCCGTTCCTGGTGATCTGCGCGATCACGGCCTCGGCGCTCCTGCTGCCCAGCGCGGTGGGGCTCGGCGGATCCGCCGCACGGCTCTCCCTCGCCCGACGGGAGAAGGACCTGGCCACCACCCGCCTCGTGGGCGGGACCAGCGCCCAGGTCGGCTCCGTGGCGGTGCTGGACGTCGCCGGGCAGGCTCTGCTCGGCGCGCTGGCCGGGGTGAGCCTGCACGTGGCCGTCACCCCGGCGCTGACCCGGCTCGACTTCGGGATCACACCGTTCACCACCGCTGATCTGCTGATGCCCTGGTGGGCGTACCCGGTGCTGGTCGTGGCGCTGGTGCTGCTGGGCGTCGGCTCGGCGGCGGTGGCGCTGACCGGGGTGGTGCTCAGCCCCCTCGGCGTGGCGCGCGACTCGCGCGTGGTGCGCCTGTCCGTGATCCGCGTGGTGGTGTGGGTGATGCTGATCGTCGGCTTCTTCGTGATGCTGAAGGCCGGGGCCGCGCTGTTCGGCGATGCCGGCGGCGGCATGCTCGGGGTCGGCGTGATCGTCGCGTTCATCGCCGCGATCGTCGCCGGGATGAACCTGGTCGGCCCCTTCATCGTGTGGGTCGTCGCGCTGGGCCTGGCCCGGATGGCGCCTACGCCGTCGCTGATGGTGGGTGCGCGGCGTCTCGCCGGGGATCCGCGGGCCGGCTGGCGGGCCGTCTCGGGGATCACCTTCGCCCTCGTGATCGCCGGATTCCTCACCATGGTCTCGCTGATCACCCGCAGCACCGGGCCCGAGGACGCGATGATGGCCACGGCCATGTCCACCGGCGGGGTGCTCACCCTCGGGATCGCCGCCGTGCTGGCCGCCGTGAGCACCGGCGTCTCCCAGACGGCACGGGTGATCGACCAGGCACCGGTGCTGCGCGCCCAGCACATCGCCGGCGCCGAGGTGGGCCAGCTGCACCGTGCCCGGATCGCGGAGATCGCCGTCCCGGTCGTGCTCAGCTCCCTCCTGGCCACCCTCACCGCGCTGATGGTGATCTCGGCTGTGCTCGGCGCCCCGAACGATCCGCTCGTCGCAGTGCAGTACCTGGTCAGCGTGATCGCCGCGTACGCGCTGGTGATCGCCGCCGTGCTGATCGCCTCACCGCTGGTGCGCCGCCTCGCCGTGCGCGCCGCCTGAGAGCAGGCGCGCACCGCCGGCGGGCGGCCGGTCCCTTCACGGGCCGGCCGCCCGACGGCCTGCGCCCGTCGGCTCTCGCCTGCCACGGGGACGGCCGTTAGGCTGGCGCCATGGATTTCGAGACCGTCGCTCCGACCGCCATCCCCGAGGGCGCGCACCTCATCGACGTGCGCGAGCAGAACGAATGGGACGCCGGCCACGCCGAGCACGCCCAGCACCTCCCGGCGAGCACGCTGATGGAGAACCTCGACGAGCTCCCCGAGACCGACGACCCGATGTACGTCGTCTGCCGCACCGGCGGCCGCAGCTTCCAGGTCAGCCAGTGGCTCAACGCCAACGGCTTCGAGGCGATCAACGTCGCCGGCGGCATGGACCAGTGGTTCGAGTCCGGCCTGCCGATCGTCTCCGACGGCGACGGCGAGGCCTACATCCTCTGAGCCCCATGGCCTCCCCGGCGCCGCGGGGAACCTCTGCGCGCGCCGTCATCCTCTGAGCGCGCCTGCCCCTGCGGGCCTCAGGTGGAGATCACGCTCCGCAGCAGCGCGTATCCCACGAAGGCGAACACGTCCAGCAGGGTGTGGGCGATCACCAGCGGCATGGTGCGCCGGGTGCGCCGGTACCACTCGCCGAACACCAGCCCCATCACGAGGTTCGCCAGCCCCGGCCCCACCCCCTGGTAGGTGTGGTACGCCCCGCGCAGCAGGGCGGAGACCACGATGATCCGACGGGCCGACCAGCCGAGCCTCTCGAGCCGCTGGAACAGGTAGCCCACCACGATCACCTCCTCCAGCACGGCGTTCTTCACCGCATGCAGCACCAGCACCGGCACGGTCCACCAGTGCGTGTCCAGCGCCGCCGGGATCACCTCGACCGTGGCGCCGAGCAGCCGGCCCAGGTAGTAGATCGCCAGCCCCGGCAGTCCGATGCCCGCCGTCAGCAGCACGCCGTCCCGCAGGTCCCGCAGCCGGCGGCCCGGATCCAGTCCCAGGTCCTGCAGCGCCTGGTGGAGCGAGCCCGCGGTCAGCGCCAGCAGCAGCACCGCGAGAGCGACCGGTGCGAGCGTGAACCCGATCGACAGCAGCTGATAGAGCAGGTCCAGCCAGGGGTTCTCGCGCAGCGAGCTGTTCAGGGCCGTGGACTGGCCCGCCAGCGGTCCGGACGCGAGGGCCTGGGCGAGCGAGAGCAGCGAGTAGACGGCGCTGCGGCCCAGCGAGAGCGCGAGGACGATCAGCACCTCGGCGCGCAGCCAGCTCCTGCTCGGCGTGATCGTCTCCATCCCGTCATGTTCTCACCCGCCCGGCGATCGGCCCCGTCGCTGCGGCGACGGCGGGACCGTGCCCCGACGGGCATCGGCGGGACGATGCGCCGACGGGCTCCGTGACAGACTCGGGGCCATGACGACCGAGCATCCCGCACCCCGCCCCGACCGCCCCGCCGTGCTCATCACCGGCGCGAACAGAGGGATCGGCCGCGCCACCGCCGAGGCGCTCGCCGACGACCACCACCTGCTCCTCGGCGGACGGGACGAGGCGGCACTGGCCGAGCTCGCGGACCGGCTGCCATCGGCCGAGCCGTTCGTCGCGGAGCTCACCGACCACGCCGCCACCGCCGCCGCGGTCGCCGCGCTCGAGCTGCCGGGCGGGCTCGCGGGACTCGTGCACTCCGCCGGCATCCTGGTCAACGGCAGCGTCGAGGAGCTCTCCGCCGCGGACTGGGAGCGGAACTTCGCCATCAACGTCACCGCCGTCTCCGAGCTGACCCGCCTGCTGCTGCCCGCGCTGCGTGCCGCCCGGGGCACCGTCGTCGCCGTGAACTCCGGATCCGGGTACAACGCCAAGGGGGAGCGGGGCGCCTACTCCGCCTCGAAGTTCGCCCTGCGCGCCTGGACCGACGCGCTGC
>CAZHSL010000232.1:0-4617 GCA_964535185.1 uncultured Corynebacterium sp. | reverse complement strand
TGCAGTCGAGCTTCGCGAAGATCTTCGAGACGTGCGCCTTCACGGTCGCCTCGCTCATGAACAGCCGCATCCCGATCTGGGCGTTGGACAGCCCCGCGCCCACCGCGCCGAGCACCTCGGTCTCCCGGTCGGTGAGCTGGTCGAGCCCCGGATGGCGGTCCTGGCGCGAGCCCGGATTGGCCTCCGAGAAGTGGGAGAGCATCCGCCGGGTGATGGTGGGGGAGAGCATCGCGTCGCCGCCGGCGACCACGTGCACGGCCCGGGCCAGGTCCTGAGGCGGGGTGTCCTTGAGCAGGAAGCCGCTGGCCCCGGCCTCGAGGGCCTGGAACACGTACTCGTCCATGTCGAAGGTGGTGAGCATGACGATCTTCGGCGGGTTCGGCAGGTCGGAGACGGCCCGGGTCGCGGCGATGCCGTCGAGCTTCGGCATCCGCACGTCCATCAGCAGCACGTCCGGGCGGTGCTTCTGCACCAGCGTCACCGCTTCCGCGCCGTCGTCGCCCTGGGCGACCACCTCGATGCCGGGGTCCGCGCCGAGGATCATCGCCAGCCCGGCGCGCACCAGGGAGTCGTCGTCGATCAGTCCTACGCGCGTCACGTCGCCGTCGGCCACGGGATCACCGCCCTCACTTCGAATCGTCCGTCGTCGGTGGGTCCCGACGTGATGGTCCCGCCCGCGTGCGTCACCCGCGTCTCGATGCCCGAGAGTCCCATCCGCGCCCCGGGCAGATCGGTCGTGAACCCCTTGGGGAGCACATTACTGACCTCGATCACCAGCTCCGTGCCGGGCTCGCCGATCAGCGCCACGCGCGCCTTGGTGTGCAGCGCGTGCTTGTGGATGTTGGTCAGCCCCTCCTGCACCACGCGGTAGGCGGTGCGGGCGAGGGGATCGGGCACCTCGCCGTCGATGAAGTCGAACAGGTCCACCGCCACGCCGGCCTCCTGCGAGGTGGTCACCAGGCGCCGCACGTCCTCCCACGTCGGCTGGGGCGCGAGCGGGGCCTCCTCGCCGTCGCCGCGCAGCACGCCCAGCACCTCGCGCAGCTCCGAGAGCGCGGTGGTGGCGGTCTGCCGGATCAGGCCGGCGGACTGCTGGACCTGGGCGCGTTCGAGGTTCGGGTTCACCTCGAGCGCCCCGGCATGCATCGCCACCAGCGAGATCTTGTGGGCGACGATGTCGTGCATCTCGCGGGCGATGCGGGTGCGCTCGGCCCGTCGCGCCTGGTCCTCCGCGGCCGTGCGGCCGGACTCCGCCTGCTCGGCGCGCTGCTGCAGCTGCGCCAGCAGGGCCCGGCGGGTCGAGGTGTACATGCCGGTCGCGGCCGAGGCGGCCACCACCAGGATGACCAGCAGCAGCCCCATCAGGCCGATCCGCGGCCCGGGGCCCAGCTCGAGCAGGGCGGGCACCGCACCGGTGGCCACCGCCAGCACCGCCATCAGGAAGATCAGCAGACGGGTGTGGCTGCGGGTGGCGTACGCGTAGGTGACGATGATCAGCACCGAGAGCGACAGCGCCAGGGCGTTGACCGCCAGCAGCACCGGAAGCAGCCACTGCCAGCGGCGATGGCGCAGCAGCAGCGCGAGGCCGAGCGCGAGCGTCAGCACGGCGCGCCACACGTCGACGGTGGAGGCGGCGAACACCACCTGGAGCACGGCCTCCGCCGTCACCACGACGAGCAGCAGGATCTCCTGCCAGCGGTGCCGCGTCGGCGCTCCCAAGTCGTCCACGTCGTCACTCTACTGGTGGCCTCCCGTCCCACCAGGCCGTCCGCGGCGCGGTGGGAGGTCACGACAGCCCCAGGTCGTGCACGGCATCGACGGAGGTCGGGGGTCCACCTCGCGTGCTGCCGGCCCGCAGCGACCTTCGTCGCCCGCCGTCTCGCCCGGAGTCGCTGTCCCGGCGGCGGCCGACGGAGGAGCCTCGGACCATGACCTCCACGACCCCTTCCGCCACCGCAGGAATCAGCCTCGAGGTGCGCGGCCTCCGCAAGCTCTACGGCACCCGTCCCGCCGTCGACGATCTCAGCTTCGTCTGTGCTCCGGGCACCGTCACCGGCTTCCTCGGCCCGAACGGTGCCGGGAAGTCCACCACCCTCCGCATCCTCACTGGCCTGGCCCGTGCGGATTCCGGCGAGGCGCTCGTGGGCGGGCGGAGCTTCCGCAGCCTCTCCCACCCGGCCCGCACCATCGGCGTGATGCTGGATGCCCGCGCCCTGCACAACGGGCGCACCGGCCGCGAGACCCTGCGCCTGACCGCCGCGACCGTCGGTATGCCCGCCTCCCGCGCCGACGAGGTGCTGGAGACGGTCGGCCTGAAGGACGCCGGCGACAAGCGCGTCGGCGGCTACTCCTACGGGATGCGCCAGCGGCTCGGCATCGGCGTCGCCCTGATCGGCGACCCCGCCGTGCTGGTCCTGGACGAGCCGGCGAACGGCCTGGACCCCGAGGGGATCCGCTGGATGCGCCGCCTGCTGCGCTCCTTCGCCGACGCGGGCGGCACCGTGCTGCTGTCCAGCCACCAGCTCCGCGAGGTCGAGGCCACCGTGGACCGGCTCGTGGTCATCGCCCAGGGGCGCCTGATCAGCGAGGGGACCCTCGAGGAGCTCACCGCGGGCTCGGGGACCCGGGTCACCGCCCTCGATCCGGAGGCCCTGCGCGCCGCGCTGGACCGCCACGGGATCGCCTTCGAGCACCGCACCGACGGCACGCTCGAGGTGAGCCTCGCCCCCGAGGACATGGGGCGCCTCGCCCTGCGCGAGCAGCTCGTGCTCACCTCCCTCGGCGCGACCTCCGGCGGCGGTCTCGAGGACGTCTTCTTCACCCTGACCGGGCAGGACGAGACTCCGTCGGCCCCCGCCCAGCAGAACGTCCCCGCCGACTCCGCCGCGGCACCGATCCGCTGACCCGCCCCTCCGACCAGATCGAGGACTCTCCCATGCGACCCGACATCGACCTGCGCAGCTATCTCGACACCCGCGGCGCCGCGATCCTGCTGACCCTCTCCGTGCTGCTCCTGGTGGGCTTCGCCGCGCTCGGCGGGCTCGTCCAGCCGGCCGTCATCGTCGAGGGCACCTCCGACGTGGAGTTCACCTTCATGGTGCTCAGCCTCCCGCTGAGCCTGATCATCCCCGTCATCGCCGTGATGATGACGGCGGGGGAGTGGTCCGACCGCTCCATCCAGAACACCTTCCTGCAGCGGCCCGGCCGCTCGGGCGTGCTCGCCTCGAAGCTGATCGCCGCGACCGCGGTGTCGGCGGTGCTGGTGGCGCTGTCCATCGGCCTGGCCGCGGCCACCACCTGGATCGGCGGGGAGCTGATGGGGGAGGGGGCCGTGTTCTCCGGCCTCGAGGACGTGCTGACCACCCATCTGCTGGTGATCGCCGCCGCGCTGCTGTTCTCGCTGGCGATGGGCATCCTGCTGCAGTCCACGGTGATCTCGCTGGTGGTCGCGATCGGGCTGCCGTTCGTGATCAGCACCGCCGGGACGCTCGCGATGGCCTTCGGCTCCGAGCTGATCAGCGACATCATCCGGGCCGTGGACCTCTCCGCGGCCGCCGCGGCACTCGGGAACGGGGAGGCGGGAGCCTTCGAGCTGCTGCCGCTGGTGCTGCTGGTGATCGTGCCGGCGGCGCTGGGGGTGCGCCGCTGGACCGTGCGGGAAGTGGGGTGAGCCGTCGGGCCGGGAGCGGGGCGCGGCCTAGGATGGCCGGGCCCCTGCCCCGCCTCCTCGGACACGACCCGTTCGTCACGACAGGATCTCTGCATGACCCATGCTGCCCGCGCCCGCCGTCCGCTCGCGCGTCTCGCCGCCGGCGCCGCCACCGCGGTCCTGCTGCTCGCGGGATGCACCGGGACCGGCCCCGGGCCCGACGGCGAGGAGTCCACGAAGCCCGACGGGTCGAGCCCGTCGGAGTCCTCCTCCGACGGTCCGGCGCTCGAGGAGGTCGGCACCTCCGCCGCCATGGGCCTGGAATCCGATCCCGCCGAGGATCCCGCCTACGCGGAGTACTACGAGCAGGAGATCGACTGGGGCGCCTGCGAGGGCGTGCAGGGCGAGGACGTCGAATGCGGCACCCTCACCGTCCCGCTGGTCTGGAACGACCCGGCCGCCGGTGACGTCGAGCTCGCGGTGGGGCGCATCCCCGCCGCCGGCGAGCGGGTCGGGTCCCTGGTCACCAACCCCGGCGGCCCCGGCGGCTCCGGGGTGAACTTCCTCGAGAGCGCGCCGATGATGATCTCGGCCGAGGTCAGCCAGGCCTACGACGTGGTGGGCTTCGACCCGCGCGGCGTGAACCGCTCCGCCGGCGTGGAATGCCTCAGCGACGAGGAGACCGACGAGTACCTCGCCGCCACCGCCGAGCCCGGCTCCGCGGAGGCGGAGGAGCTCTCCGAGGAGTGGGCGACCCGGATCGCCGAGGCCTGCGAGGCGCACTCCGGTGACGTGCTGCCCTACCTGGACACGTACTCCGCCGCCCGCGACATGGACGTGCTGCGGGCCGCGCTCGGCTCCGACCAGCTCGACTACCTCGGCTACTCCTACGGCACCTACCTCGGTGCCAGCTACGCCGACCTCTACCCGGACAGGGTGGGCCGCTTCGTGCTCGACGGCGCGATGGA
>CAZHSL010000231.1:0-4650 GCA_964535185.1 uncultured Corynebacterium sp. | reverse complement strand
GCCGATCCGAGCCAGGCCGGTCGCAAGGGCGGCCAGAGCTCCTGAGGCCCCCAGGAGCGCGGCCACAGCGCTCCCCGCGAACGGGAAGGGGACGGCTCGAACGCCGTCCCCTTCGCCATGCCCGCACCGCCTCGGTGCCGCGAAACCGGCGCGTCCGGCCCGGTCAGCTGGGGATCCGCACCACCAGATCGATCTCCACCAGGATGTTCGCCAGCTCGGAGCCGACGGTGGTGCGCACCGGGAACGGCTCGGTGAAGAACTCCCGGTACGCCTTGTTGAACTCCGGCGCATCGGCCAGATCGGCGAGGTGCACCGTGGCCTTCAGCGCGTCGTCGAGGGTCGCGCCGCGCTCAGCGAGCACCGCCTCGAGGTTCCGCAGCACCTGCCGGGTCTGCTCGGCGACCGAGTCCGCGACCTCGCCGGTGGCCGGATCCTGCGGGCCGAACCCGGCCGTGAACAGCAGATCACCGCTCACGATCGCCTGGCTGTACGGGCCCGCGGGCTGCGGGGCGCGGTCGGTGCGGAGGGCTTCCTTGTGGGTCATGAGTCTCCTCGTCGTGATGGATGGTGCGCGGAAGCGGCAGGGGCGGGCCCCTGCCGGGCCGACGGGATCGCACGGGGTGCGCCGTCGGAGCGTGGGGCGGCCGCGCCGTCCGGGGCCGGGCGGCGGGGTGCGGTGCGCAGGCCTCGACCGGGCATCTCACCGGTGAGCCGGCCGCCGGCGAGCACGTGCCGGCCGGCCACGAGCACGTCCTCGATGCCCGTCGCGAGGGCCAGCGGGTCCTCATAGGTGGCGCGATCGGCGACGGCCGCGGGATCCACCAGCACCAGGTCCGCCAGGGACCCAGCGGCGACGACGCCTCGATCACCGAGGTGGAAGCGCTCCACCGCGCCCCGGGAGAGGTGCTGCGCGGCCTGCGACCAGTCGAGGAATCCGTGCTCGCGCACGTAGGTGCCGAGGTAGGAGGCGAAGGTGCCGCGGGCGCGCGGATGCGGATGCGCGCCGATGAAGATCCCGTCGGATCCTCCCAGGTGGCGGGGATGGGCGAGCAGCCGTCCCAGGTCCTGCACCGGGCGCTGCTCGCGCACCGCCATCACCACGTTCACCTCGAGCGAGGAAGCGGTCAGCAGGTCCAGCGCCGCCTCGACCGGGTCGGTGCCGCGGCGGGCGGCGACCTCGGCCAGGGTGAGGCCGTGCGCCCAGGCGTGCTCCGGGGCGGCGATGTGGGCGAGGGTGATCAGCTTCGGCCAGTCCGGCCCGAGGCTCGGATGGTGGGCCACACCGGGGAACCAGTCGCGGCGCAGCCGCTCGCGCTGGGCCGGGTCGCGCAGCTGCGCGCTCGCCGCGGCCGGGTCCATCGCGTTCAGCGACGGCGGCAGCAGCGTCATGCCCAGCAGGGAGCAGCCGCGCGTGTACGGGTAGGCGTCGAAGCTCGCGTCCACGCCCTCGCGGGCGAGGAGGTCCATCAGCCGTGCGGCCTCCTCGGCCCGGGTGTGGAAGTGGGAGATGTGCACCGGCACCCCGGCGGCGCGGCCGATGCGGGCCGCCTCCTCGATCCCCACCTGCGAGTTCTCCTCGTAGCCGCCGCGCATGTGCGTCACGTACGGCAGCCCCGTCGGGGCGAGCGGAGCGCACAGCGCCGCGATCTCCTCGGCGTCCGCGAACAGGCCCGGGGTGTAGTCCAGACCCGTCGAGAGGCCCACCGCCCCGTCGGCCACCGCCTGCGCGACCAGCGCCGTCATCGCGGCGCGCTCCTCGGGGCCGGCCGGGCGCTCGGCACGACCCATCACCTGATGGCGCACGGTCCCCGCAGGCACCAGGCAGGCGACGTTGAGCGGCACCGCACTGTCGTAGGTGGCCAGCAGGTCCGCCACCGACCCTCCCGCGAAGGTCGGGTGGGGGCCGTTGATCGCGGCGAAGTACTCGCTCGCCCAGGCGCCGTCGCCGGGGGCGTAGGAGACCCCGTCCTGCCCGCCGATCACGCAGGTGATCCCCTGGCGCAGCAGCGCCAGCTGCACGTCGGCCCCGAACACGGCGCCCTCGGCGTGGGAGTGGGCGTCGACGAACCCGGGCATCACCAGGCGCCCGTCGGCCTCGAGCACCTGCGCGCCCCGGGCACGGCCCGGGGCGATGCGGCCGACGGCGGTGATCCGCTCACCCTCGACGAGCACGTCGGCCCGCGCCGCACCGTCGGGGGTGACGACCTGGCCGCCGCGGAGCAGCACCGCGTGCATCGAACCGTCCTCCCGCACGCTCAGAAGAACGTCTCGACGGCCTCGTGCACCGTGGCGGTGGCGGGATCGAGCACGGGGATCAGCCGCCACTTGTCGAAGGCGGTGCAGGGATGGGACAGCCCGAGCGTGACCACGTCGCCGACGGCCAGCTGCGCATCGGTGTGGCGGAGGAAGGCGTGCTGATCGTTCAGCGCCGTGACCTCGCCGTCCAGCGGGCGCTCCCACCCGCCGAGCTCGGTGGCGACGCCGAGCGGGACGGGCAGCCCCTCGTCGTAGGGGACGTCCCGCTTGCCGGCATCGAGCAGGGCGAGCCCCGGCTCGGGTGTGGAGACCACCCGGGCGTGGGCGCGCATCCCCGGCAGCAGCGCCTCCTCCTCCGCGAGGTCCCGGGTGGTGTCCAGCGGGGAGATGCCGCGGTAGAAGCCCGAGTCGTGGACGATGTACGCCCCCGAACGGAGGATCCTGCGCATCCCGGTCAGCGGGGCGAAGGCGTCGGCCACCAGATCGAAGTAGGCGCTGCCGCCCGCGCTCACCCACGGGGTGCCCTCGACCAGCGGCCGCAGCGACTCCGCGAGGGCGGCGAGCCGCTCGCAGTAGGCGGAGACCGCGGCGAGGGCGGCGGGGGAGCGGTCATGGGCGATCGCGCCCTCGTACCCCGCCGCGCCGACCAGACGCAGCACCGGTGAGGCGGCCACGCGCTCGCCGATCTCCCGGGCCGTCGCCTCGTCGCGCGCCCCCGTGCGGGCCCCGTCGGCCCCCAGCTCCACCAGCACCCCGAGACGGGAACCGGCCGGCAGCTCCCGCTCGAGCAGGTCGATCGTTGAGAGGCTGTCCGCCCAGCACACCAGCTCCTGCTCGGGATGCGCCACGAGGTGTGCGGCGAGGCGTCGCAGCAGCGCGGGGTCGGTGCACGTGTTCGCCAGCTGCACCGTCGCCACGCCCTCCCGCAGCGCGAGATCCGCCTGCCAGCCGGTGGCCACCGTGATCCCGGTGCAGCCCGCCGCGAGCTGCCGCCGCCACAGCACCGGGGCCATGGTGGTCTTCCCGTGCGGCATCAGCTCGAGACCGCGCTGCGCCGTCCAACGCGCCATGACCTCCAGGTTGTGGGAGATCGCGTGCTCATCGAGCACCAGCAGCGGCGTGGAGAAGGCGCTCAGCGGCGCCTCGAGCGCGGTGATCGGGCGGCCGACGAGATCGACGGGGAAGGACTTGTCCTGCGGCTGGACGGTGCGTTCGGCGGCCGTCCCTGCAGGGAACGGGACGTGCTCGGACATCGATGGCCTCGCTCGGCGGCTCGGGGAAGAGACACCTGTGAGTCTCCGTCATCGCGGTGGCCGGGTTCAATCCGTGCACACGCAGGGAGACGGCCGGGCGATGGTCGATCTGACCTCTCACGGGACGAGAGCAGCCGACCGACGTCCGGCTCGAGGTGGTATTTCTTCAGGTTCCACGTCGAGTGTGGAGCGACGGTGCCGAGCAGGAACGCGATGAGGCCACGTGCTCCGTGGATCCGCTCGCTCTGCCCCTCAGGGAGCGTCGCAAGAGCAGGGATGCTCTTGAGCGCTGCAGTGGGAGCTGGCGCGAACGACCGATTCCACACTCGGGCGTGATGGGCGCTGGAGTTGCGCAGGATGGACAGATGTTCGAACCATCGGACCAGCGGATGGGCTCGCTTGGCCTTCGATCGTTGGTTCTTGGACAGATGCGCCAGATCGATATGGACTCCGAGGCTCTCGGCGACGGCCCACTGATCGCGCGGTCGATCCTGCGATGTGCGACGGACAGCCAGGCCGTGTGGTCGAACCCAGGCCGGAAGTGCGCGGAGTCCTCGTGCACAAGAGGATCGATGCGGCCCAAGTGGTCGCTGAGGTGACTGCGTAGCCCGACCTCGATACGTTCGATCGCATCGTGGAGCAGCGTTCGAAGCTTCCGATCGAACTCGTACAGGGCCGTGATGTCGGAGAAGGCAGTCCCGGCCTGGAACTCATCCGTCGGGTCACCGCACCCGTCGGCTTCCCTGTAGACGTACCAGTAGCCGCTGAGGCGGTAGTACCCCACGTTCGACAACCACGTAGCGGCCAGCTCCGGCTCGACCTGCATCCCGCGTCCTTGCAGGATCGATATCTGATCTGCGATATCGGTGAACGGCTTCGTCCCCATCAAAGCCCCCAATAGAGATCCAGCCCGCATCAGGAGAACCTGAGCGGGCTGAACTATTGGCTCGGTTCTACCCGGTGGCGAGGCCGTCCGCAGCGCCTTCCGACATCATGTGGACAGACCGGCAGGCCGGGTTCGCGACCTGCCCGGGGCCCGCCCTCATCGGCCCTCGAAGCCCGGTTCCCTCTTCTCGAGGAACGCGGCGGTGCCCTCGGCCTTGTCGTCGGTCGTGAACAGCAGCGTCTGCGCGAGCTTCTC
>CAZHSL010000230.1:0-4663 GCA_964535185.1 uncultured Corynebacterium sp. | reverse complement strand
CCACCATCAGCAGCAGCCAGGGCGACAGCGTCGCCATCCCCACCAGGGTGATCAGCACCAGGAAGCCCAGCTGGATCAGGTTCGGCACCAGGTTGTTCACCGCGCGGGCGGCGACGTCGACGTCGTCGGCGACGCGCGAGAGGGCGTCGCCGATGCCGGTGGCCTCCATGGTCTGTGCGGGCAGGTCCAGCGCCCGGTCGATGACGTCCTCGCGCATCCCGGCCAGGATGCGCTGTCCCAGCGCCGAGACCATCGACCAGCCCAGCGCCATCAGCACCGCCTGGACCACGCCGACGGCGAGGATCTGACCGCCGAGCGTCCAGATCCGCCCCGTCGGCCCGCCGGCGGCGACCACGTCGACGGCCGAGCCGATCAGGCGGGGCAGGACCGCAGCGGCGACCGCGCCGCCGATCGTGATCACCAGGGTGGCCAGCGTGGCGATCCAGTGCTCCCGCAGCCGGGCCGCCATGAAGCGCAGGGAGGTGCGCGCATCGGCGATCGGCAGCAGCTGCGCGTGCTCGGCCAGCTGGCGGCGGGCGGTGGCGTCGTCCCCGAGCACGTCCTCCAGCGGGCGCTTCCAGTCGAGCTGGCTCATCGCCGCACCACCTCCCGGTACTCCCCGCAGCCCATCAGGTCCTGGTGGGATCCCTCGGTGACGATCGCGCCGCCGCGCATGAACACCACCCGGTCCACCTCCTGCAGCAGGGCCGGGGCCCGGGTGACCAGCAGGGTCGCCCGGTCGGTGCGGCGGCGGGCGGCGATCAGGGCCTCGGCGATGTTCTGCTCGGTGACCGCGTCGACGGCGGTGGTGGGGTCGTGCAGCACCAGCACCGGGGCGTCGGCGGCCACGGCCCGGGCCAGGGCGATGCGCTGCCGCTGCCCGCCGGAGAGGTTCGCGCCGCGGTCCAGGATGCGGGTGTCATAGCCCTCGGGCAGGATCCGCAGCAGGTCCTCGGCGCCCGCGGCGTGCAGCGCGTCATCGGCCCAGACGTCGCCCGCGTCGACGCCGCTGAGCGGGGCGCGGGTCGCGAGCTGCTCGCGCAGGGTGCCGTCGAAGAGGTCCACCACGTGGGGCTCGACGAGCAGGTCCGCGCGCAGACCGAGCCGGTCGTCCGGGGTCAGCGGCCGCTCGCCGAGGCGCGCGCCGGTGTCGCCGCGGCCGCGGACGGCGTCGATGACTGCTTCCGCGTCCTCCGCATCGGCGCAGGCGAGGGCGATGATCTCCCCGTCGGCGACGGAGAGCTGGGGCAGGTGCAGGCCGCCGGCCGCGCCGCGCCGGCCCGTGCCGGTGTCCCCGCGCTCGTCGCGCCGGGTGGTCAGCACGTCCAGGCTCAGCTCGGGGTCGTCGACGGTACGCCCGAGATCCGTGTACAGGTCGCGCACGCGCCGCGCGGAGGTGGACATGCCCGCCCACCACACCGGGGCGCCCGAGAGGCCCTGCAGCATGCCCATGACGTACCGGGCCACGCCCACCACCGCGATCAGCACGCCGAGGGAGAGCGTCCCGTCGAGGGTGCGCAGCGCGGCGAGCACCACCACGGCGGCGAGCATGAGCCCGGTGACCAGGGTGGTCAGGCCCGAGGAGATGCCCGAGTAGCGGGCGTTGACCAGGGCCGCCTGCAGCGCGGAGCGCGAGCGTCGGCGATAGGTGGCCCGGGCCCGGCCCTGCACGCCGAGGCCCTGCAGCACACGCAGCCCGTGCACCAGGTCGGTCGCGGTGGCGGCCGCCTCGGCGGCCTGCGACTGCTGGTCGTCGTAGCGGGCCGACAGCGTCGGCGTGATCACGCGGATCACGATCACCATCACCACGATGCCCAGCAGCATCGCCAGGCCCAGCCAGACGTCCATCGCCGCGAGGTACCCGGCCGCGGCCAGCACCGTCAGCAGCGAGGGCACCACCCACGGCAGCAGGTCCATCAGGTCCGAGGCCTTGTCCGCATCGGAGGTGGCGATCGAGAGCACCTCACCGGCGGGGCGGCGGACGGGGCGCGAGCGCGGATCGAGCACGGCCCCGGTCAGCCCCACGCGCAGGCGGTGCCGTTCGTACATGCACGCCTTCTGCGTCTGGACGAAGATCCAGGCCCACAGCAGCACGCCCAGCACCCGCATCAGGATCAGCCCCGCGGCGCCCAGCAGTGTCAGGGGCAGATCGCCCGCGAGCACGCCGTGGTCGATCACCAGCCCCAGCACGATCGGGGTCAGCAGCTCGACGCCCTCGGAGAGGGTCGCCAGCGGGAGCGCCACGGCGAGCAGCCGACGGTGACCGCGCACGATCGAGGCCATCACCCCGGGCGCGGCGGCGCGGGGCTCGGCGGGCGCCGTGACGGCGGAGGAGCGGGAATCGAGCACCTGATGATCCAACCCGTCCCTCCAGCGCGGTGCAATGTTTTTTGCGGTGGGGCGCTGTGGGCCCGGTCACCTCGCAGACGACCGCCCGCGCCGGCCCGGCCGGTGACAGAATGGCCGCATCACCCCCGAGCCGAGGAGTTGCCTTGTCTGCCCGCACCGTCGAGCTGTTCGTCGATCCCGTCTGCCCCTTCGCCTGGATGACCAGCCGCTGGCTGCTGCACGCGGCCGAGGTGCGCGAGATCGCCCCGCAGTACTCGGTGATGTCCCTGTCCGTGCTCAACGAGGGCTCCGACGTCGACGCGGACTACCGCGCGATGCTCGACGACTCGTGGGGCCCGGCGCGGCTGGCGATCGCCATCGACCGCGCCGAGGGCAACGAGGCGTTCGCCCGCTGGTACACGGCGTGGGGCGAGCGGTACCACGTGGGCGGCGAGAACCAGGACCGTCGTGCCACGGCGCTCGCAGCCCTCGCGGACGCCGGTCTGCCCGAGTCCCTCATCGAGGCCTATGCTCCGGTGGCGGGCGACGAGACCGACACGGCGCTGCGCGCCTCCCACGAGAACGCCATCTCCCGCGTGGGCGACGACGTGGGCACCCCGGTGATCTCCTTCGGCGAGGGCACCGCGTACTTCGGCCCCGTCGTCTCGCCGGCGCCGAAGGGCGAGGACGCCGGGAGGCTGCTCGATGCCCTCGCCACCATGGCCACGCTCGACGGCTTCTACGAGCTCAAGCGGGACCGCACCGGCGGCGTCGACTTCAGCTGACCACCCCGCGACCGTTCCGCACCACCGAGAGAGAGACCCCTGACATGCGCGTGCACATCGGCACCGACCACGCCGGCTTCGAGCTCAAGAACCGCCTGGTGGCGGTGCTGCAGCAGAAGGGGCACGAGGTCACCGACCACGGCGCCCACGAGTACGACGCCCTGGACGACTACCCGCCGTTCTGCACGGACGTCGGCGAGGCCGTGGTCGCGGACGCCGGCTCGCTCGGCATCGTGATCGGCGGCTCCGGCAACGGCGAGCAGATCGCGGCGAACAAGGTCGCCGGCGTGCGGGCCGCCCTGGTGTGGAACGAGGACACGGCCCGCCTGGCCCGCCAGCACAACAATGCCAACGTCATCTCCGTCGGCGCGCGCCAGCACTCCGAGGAGGAGCTCGAGGCGCTGATCGACCTGTTCCTCGCCGAGCCGTTCACGGGCGAGGAGCGCCACCAGCGCCGGATCGACCTCGTCGGCCTCTACGAGCGCACCGGCGGCTACGGGACCTCCGCCGCCCACACCGCCGACTGATGCCCGAGGGGCATACCGTCCACCGATTGGCGGCCGCCTTCGAGCGGGCCTTCGGTGGGCAGCGGGTGCGCACCTCGAGCCCTCAGGGGCGGTTCACCGAGGCGGAGCAGCTGGACGGGAGCGTGCTGCTGGCCGCGGAGGCGGTCGGCAAGCACCTGTTCCTGTCCTTCGCGCCCGCGGAGGACGTCGACCTCGACTCCCCGGTGCTGCGGCACGTGCACGTGCACCTGGGCCTGTACGGGTCCTGGACCTTCGCGGGCGACCCCGGCTTCGCCGACGCCCACGCGATCGGTGCGCCGCGGCTGCGGATGGGGGAGCAGGAGGAGGAGCTCGACGGTGCGGCCGACTGGCGCCGCCTGGTCCCGCGGCCGACGGTGCGGCTGCGGATCGCGGGGGCGCACGGCCTCGCGGACCTCACCGGTCCCACCGCGTGCGAGATCCTCGACGCGCAGGGCCGGCAGGCGGTGCTGGACCGGCTGGGCCCGGATCCGCTGCGCCCGGACCCCGGCGGCTGCGAGCGGCGCCGCTTCGTCGAGGCGGTGCGCCGCTCCCGCACCACGATCGGCGCGCTGCTGATGAATCAGAAGGTCGTGGCCGGGATCGGCAACATCTACCGCGCCGAGCTGCTGTTCCGTGCCCGGTTGGATCCCTTCGTGCCGGGGCGGGACCTCACGGCAGGGATGTGCGAGGAGATGTGGGAGGACCTGGTCGCGCTCATGGCCTATGGGGCGCGCACGGGCAGGATCGTCACCACCCAGCCTGCGCACCGCGATGTCGAGGCCCGGATCGTCGAGCGCTCCCGCGGCACCCGCCAGAACGGGGACGAGGATCCGGAGGTGGTGCCGAGGGAGAAGTCCTTCTACGTCTACCACCGCCAGACCCTGCCCTGTCGGCTGTGCGGCACCACCGTGCGCTCGGGGGATCTCGCCGCCCGGACCGTGTTCTGGTGCCCCCGCTGCCAGAGCGTGCGCAGCCGGCGCGCGAGCTGGACCCGCGAGAACCCGGCCGCGCCCTGGGCGCTGG
>CAZHSL010000229.1:0-4668 GCA_964535185.1 uncultured Corynebacterium sp. | reverse complement strand
CCGTAGCCGGGTGCGGGGGAGGCCTGGCCGTACTGGGGGGCCGGGGCCGGCTGGTCGTGGCCCGGCTGGTCGGGCTCTCCCGCGCCGTGAGCGGCGGCGCCCGCGGCCAGACCGCCGCCGGCGACCGCCCCGGCCGCCGCGGCGGCGCCGTACCCGGCACCCGACCGGCCGTCCTGCGACGCCGGCTCCGCCGTCTCGTAGGGGGCCTGCTGCGCGAGATCGGCCTCGAGGTCCGGGCCCTGGTACTCGGCCGTGTCCGGCGCGCCGCCCTGCGCGGCCGGCTCCTCGCCCGCGGCCTGCTGTCCAGAGTCCGCGACATGGGTGGCGTCATCGTCCGATGCGCCCGCCGGCTCCTGCGGTGCGGCCGCGTGCCGGCCGTGGGGCTCGTGCCCCTCGGTCGCCGCCGCGTCCTCGCCGACCGGCGCGCTGGGGGCATCCGCCTCGGGGACCGCACCGTAGGGGTTCATGGCACCGTACCGGCCCGCGGGTGCCTGCTCGGGCTCCGGCTCGGGCTGCGAATGCTCGGGCTCGGACTGCGGAGCGGAGAGGTCGGCGGCGTCATCGCGCGGTCCGGTGGAGACGACCCGCGTGGCGTCGTCCTCGGCCGCTGCGGGGGCCTGCTCCTCAGCAGGGGCGTGCTCCTCGGCGGGGGCCTGTGCCTCCGGTGCCGGGGCGGCGGGCGGCTGGTCGTCGGCCACCCAGAAGTTCCATCCCTCCGGAGCGGGACCCCAGGAGGGATCCGGCTGCCAGCCGGGAGGCGGGCTCCAGTTCGAGTCCTCGATCGGCCAGTTCGGCGGAGGGTTGAAACGGTAAGCCATCGGGTAGCACCTTCCGGGCGATGTGGGTGGACGGGCTCCCCCTCGGATCCCGACACTCTCTCGCCACGTATCGTAGAGCACAGGGGTGCGTCGAGGCGTCAGCCCGCACGCTCCGACAGCGCCCGTCGGCGCCGCCCACGGCCCCGCGACCAGCTCAGCCAGACCACTCATCCAGGAGTTCGCATGACCGACGCCATCACCGAGCCGCGCAGTGTCCTGATCACCGGAGGGAACCGCGGCATCGGCCGCTCGATCGCCGAGGAGTTCCTCCGCCGCGGGGACCGGGTGGCGGTCACCAGCCGCTCGGGCCAGGGCGGCCCGGAGGGGGCCCTCACCGTCGCCGCGGACGTCACCGACGGCGACAGCCTCGACGCGGCGATCAAGGCCGTCGAGGAGGCGCACGGACCGATCGAGGTGCTGGTCGCGAACGCCGGGATCACCGACGACCAGCTGCTGCTGCGGATGAGCGACGACTCCTTCGAGACGGTGCTGGACACCAACCTCACCGGCGCCTTCCGCACGGTCAAGCGGGTCATCAAGTCGATGATGCGCAAGAAGAAGGGCCGCATCGTGCTCATCAGCTCGGTGGTGGGGCTGTACGGATCGCCGGGACAGGTCAACTACGCGGCCTCCAAGTCCGGCCTGGTCGGCATCGCCCGCGCGCTGACCCGTGAGCTCGGCTCGCGCGGCATCACCGCGAACGTGGTCGCGCCCGGCTACATCGACACCGAGATGACCCAGGCTCTGTCGGAGGATCTGCAGGCCTCCTACCGCAAGGCCATCCCCGCCGGTCGCTTCGCCGACCCGGCCGAGGTCGCCAAGGCGGTCGGCTTCCTCGCGAGCGACGACGCGGCCTACATCTCGGGCGCGGTGATCCCCGTCGACGGCGGTCTCGGCATGGGACACTGAGCCCGACCTCCGCTCCCTCGACGTAAGGCGTGACCCCACCCCGATGTCATCCTCCGACCCTGACAGTCGCCTGCTGCTCCTGATGCGCCACGGCAAGGCCGAGAGCGGGTCCGGCCAGCCGGACCACGAGCGCGCCCTCGCCGACCGAGGGGTGAGGCAGGCACAGCTGGTGGGGGAGTACCTCGACGCGCAGAACGTGCAGGTCTCCCGGGTGCTGGTCTCCGACGCGGTGCGCACCGTGCAGACCTGGGAGGCCGCGGCCGGGGCGATGCCCGGCTTCGACGGCGCGGTCTCCTTCCACGAGGAGATCTATTCCGGCGGCGCGGCCGACGTCCTGGCGCTCGTCCACGGGGTGGAGGCCCACCACCCGGTGGTGCTGGTGGTCGGCCACGAGCCGACGATCTCCACCCTCACCACGCTGCTCGCCGCGGACGACTCCGAGGCGGGGGCGGCCGCCCAGGCCCGCATCGGGATGCCGACCGGGGCGACCGCGGTGCTCTCCGGGGCGCTGCAGGAGTGGCGCGACCTCGAGGAGGCCGCGCTGACGCTGCACACCATCGTCCGTCCCTGAGCCGCCCCTCACCGCGCCCGGGCGGCGGCCTCCAGGTGCGGCCAGGCGTCCAGCAGGGAGGGCCCGTCGAGGACCACGTCGGCCATCTCCCGCAGCGCCGGCTTGGCCCGGAAGGCGATCCCGGTCCCGGCGGCGGCGAGCATCTCGCGGTCGTTCGCGCCGTCGCCCATGGCGATGGTCCGCGCGGCCGGGACGCCGTGGCGGCGAGCGAGCTCCTCGAGGGTGCGTCGCTTCACGCCGCCGTCGACGATCTCCCCGTGCACCTTCCCGGTGAAGCGGCCGCCCGCGATCTCGAAGCGGTTGGCGTGCACATGGTCGATCCCCGCCTCGGCGGCGAGCTCGTCGATCACCTCGTGGAACCCGCCGGAGACCAGGGCGGTGACCCAGCCGGCCGCCCTCGCCCGGCGCACCAGCTCGAGCGCGCCCGGCGTCGGGACCAGCACGGCCCGCACCTCGGCGAGCACCGACTCGTCGAGTCCCTCGAGCAGCGCCACCCGGGCGCGCAGCGACTGGGAGAAGTCGAGCTCGCCGCGCATCGCGGCGGTGGTGATCTCCTCGACCCGGTCGCGCACGCCGGCGTGCTCGGCGACCAGCTCGATCACCTCCTGGGTGAGGAAGGTCGAGTCGACGTCCGAGACCAGCAGCCCGGTCACAGCGGTGGGCGCGGCCTCCGGGCCTGCCCCTGTCGTCACGGGATGCTGCGCGGTCACGGGGTGATGACCGTGCCCTTGCCGAGCACCGTGATGCCGGTCTCGGTGACCACCCAGCCGCGGGCGCGGTCCTTCTCCTCGTCCAGGCCGATCTGGGTGCGGGGCGGCACCACCACGTCCTTGTCGATGATCGCCCGGTGGATCTGGCAGTGACGGCCGACGGTGACGCCGTCCATCAGCACCGAGTCGGACACGTTCGACCACGAGTTGATGCGCACGCCCGGGGAGAGCACGGAGCTCGAGACCTGGGCGCCGGAGACCACCACGCCAGGGGAGATGATCGAATCGACCGCGGAGCCGACGCGTCCCGGACCGGCGTGCACGAACTTCGCCGGCGGGGCGTTGCGGTGCCCGGTGAACGTGGGCCACTCGTCGTTGTAGAGGTTGAACACCGGATGGATCGAGATCAGATCCATGTGCGCCTCGTAGAACGCATCCAGCGTGCCGACGTCCCGCCAGTAGTCCTGGTCCCGCTCGGTCGAGCCCGGCACCACGTTGTGGATGAAGTCGTAGACCGCCGCGTCGCCGTCCGCGACGAACGAGGGGACGATGTCGCCGCCCATGTCGTGCGTGGAGGAGTCGTCCTCGGCGTCGCGCGTGACCGCCTCGACCAGCGCGTCCGCGGTGAAGATGTAGTTGCCCATCGAGGCGAGGATCGAGCCCGGGTCGTCCGCCAGGCCCTCGGTCTCCGTCGGCTTCTCGAGGAAAGCCCTGATCGTGGTGGGATCGGCGGGGTCCGTCTCGATCACGCCGAACTGGTCCGAGAGCTCGATCGGCTGCCGGATCGCCGCGACCGTGCAGGACTTCCCGGACTCGATGTGGGCGTCGAGCATCTGCGAGAAGTCCATGCGGTAGATGTTGTCCGCCCCGACCACCACGACGTAGTCGGGCTTCTCGTCGTGGATCAGGTTCAGCGACTGGGCGATCGCGTCGGCGCTGCCGCGGAACCAGTGCTTGCCCATGCGCTGCTGCGCCGGGACGGGGGCGACGTAGTTGCCCAGCAGGGAGCTCATGCGCCAGGTCTGCGCGACGTGCTTGTCCAGCGAGTGCGACTTGTACTGGGTGAGGACGACCACCCGGAGGTAGCCGGAGTTGACGATGTTCGACAGTGCGAAATCGATGAGGCGGTAGATGCCGCCGAACGGCACCGCGGGCTTGGCCCGATCGAGGGTCAGGGGCATCAGCCGCTTCCCCTCGCCGCCGGCGAGGACGATGGCGAGAACCTTCTTGGACGACATGGTGCGAGGATAGTCCAGACGTGGCACTCGTCACGCGCCGTCGGTCCCATTCGGACGGCAGGAGGATCCGCGGGCTGTGCGAGCAGCCGCGGCAGAAGGAGGAGGAGCCGGAGATGCGTGTCGATCTGCTCACCAAGGAGTACCCGCCGGAGGTCTACGGCGGTGCGGGGGTCCACGTGGCCGAGCTGACGAAGGTGCTGCGGCCGCACATCGACGTGCGCGTGCGGGCCTTCGGCGCCGACCGCGACGAGGAGGGCACGTTCTCGTACTCCACGCCGGCCGAGCTCGAGGGCGCCAACCCCGCGCTGTCCACGATGGGCACCGACCTGCTCATCGCGGCCGACTGCGCCGGCGCCGACCTGCTCCACTCCCACACCTGGTACGCGAACTTCGCCGGGCACATGGGCTCGCTGCTGCACGGC
>CAZHSL010000228.1:0-4689 GCA_964535185.1 uncultured Corynebacterium sp. | reverse complement strand
CGGAGGCGCTGGAGGATCCCTCCCCGGGGCGCCGGCGCCGACGCGAGTTCCCGGAGCTCGAGCCCGATCCGTTCATGCAGGTCTTCTCCCGCGACGCCGAGAAGAAGACCTTCCCGACGGGCGGGGCGAGCCGCGCGGATGGCCGCTGAGCACGGCTGCGCCGCCGTGCGGCGCGGAGCTCCGCGCACGCCACCGCGCCGGCTGCTTCTCGTAGCCGCGACATAATGGGTTCCACAAGTTTCCGATCTCCGAGGAGCTCCTCCGTGTCACTGCGGGTCATGACCATATTCGGCACGCGTCCTGAGGCCATCAAGCTCGCGCCGATCATCCGCGCGATCGAGGACGATGACGAAATGGAGAACGTCATCGTGGTGACGGGACAGCATCGGGAGATGCTCGATCAGGTGAATTCTCTGTTCGAGATCACCCCGCACCATGACCTCGACATCATGGCGGGGGAGCAGACGCTCAACACGATCGTGGCCAAGGTGATCAGCGGAGTGGACGGGATCCTCGAGCAGGAGAGGCCCGACGTCGTGATCGTCCAGGGCGACACCTCCACGGTGATGGGGGCGGCGGTCGCCGCCTTCAATCGGCGCGTCCCGGTGATCCACCTCGAGGCCGGGCTCCGCTCGGGGGACATCGACTCCCCGTTCCCGGAGGAGGCGAACCGCAAGCTCACCAGCCAGATCGCGGCGCTCCATCTGGCTCCCACCCAGACCTCGAAGTCCAACCTCACCCGTGAGGACGTCAGCGAGAACGACATCGTGATCACGGGTAACTCCGTCGTGGACACGCTCATGTACGCCACGGAGAACCTCGACGTCCGTTTCGAGGACGAGCGGCTCGAGGCGCTGCGGCAGGCGCACATGGCCGGCACCGCGGGGCGGGTCCTGCTCGTCACGGCGCACCGCAGGGAGAACCTCGGCTCCGTGATGGAGGGCATCGGGCAGGCGGTCGCGGAGATCGCGAGGAAGTACCCGGATCTCACGGTCGTCTTCCCGATCCACAGGAACCCGAAGGTCCGTGCCGCGATCCGGCCCGCCGTCGAAGGGGTCGACAACGTGCTGCTCATCGAGCCGCTCGCCTACGCCGAGTTCACTCGCGCCCTCAGCATCGCGCACGTGGTGCTCACCGATTCCGGCGGTGTCCAGGAGGAGGCCCCCAGCCTCGGGAAGCCGGTCCTCGTCATGCGGGAGAACACCGAGCGCCCGGAAGCGGTCATCGCCGGCACCGTGAAGCTCATCGGAACCCACCCGCAGCGCCTCGTCGACGAGGTCTCCCTGCTCCTCGATTCGGAGGAGGCCTACGCCGGAATGGCGACCGCCTTGAACCCGTACGGGGACGGCGACGCGGCGAAGCGCGCCCTGGCCGGCATCCGGTGGAAGTTCCTCGGCGCCGACGAGCGCCCGGAGGATTTCCTGGCCTGAGAGCCGCTGCGGGCGTCAGGGATCGCTCGGAGCCATGCCCTGCGGTTCTCCGACAAGGGGAGGGCCGGTGCGGAAACCGAGGTCACGCAGCGCGTCGCGGAAGGACGGCGCCTGCGCGAGGGCCCCGATCACTCGCTCGAGCTCTGCGCGGGGGACGTGCCGGTGCCCCTCGCCGTCATCACGCAGGAGATGGAACACGGAGGAGTGCTCGGCGTGGCGCCCGGCGAACGGCAGGAACTGCTGGTCGTGATAGACGCGGTCGCGGAGGTTCTGGATGATCGCGATCGTGTTGGCCGGAGCCCCGTCCCACTGCTCATCGAGAGCATCCGGCACGAACTCTGCGCGGATGCGGCGCTGAGGCGTCGCGGAGTGCGCGGCATGGCAATGGACGAGGTAGTCGCGAACAGCGGCGTGCGGCGGCCGTCTGAGATCCAGCCGAGGATTGCACAGCAGCGCCAGGCTGTCCGGGAAGTCCTGTGAGAGGGCACCGGCTGCGAAGCCGCCCCCGGAGGCCCCGAAGAACACGGTGCGCGAGGATCCGAGCTGGGCGAGGACGTGCTCGATCAGGGGCGTCGCCAGGATGCGGAAGGGGCCCTGAGGCCTGTTGCCGAGATACCAGCCGAGCTTGAGCTCCGGGTGCATGACCAGGGACGGATCCGCGATCGCGAGCAGATTGACCCCGGCCGCTGCGGTGAGTCCCTGCCCCGAGAGCATCGGCAGCCGCGTGACGTGGTCGGGTGCGGAGGCGTGGAAGGCCACCACGGTGGTGCTCGACCCGCGATCCGCGACGAGCAGGTCGACGGGCAGCCCGCGGTGGATCTCATGGTGCCCGGAGCCGATCCCGCTCGAGAGGAACTCCGCGACGGATCCGTACTCGACGGCTCCGGCGGGGGTGAGATGGCGGCGGGACGGCTCAGCCGGCACGGGCGTCACCGTGCGCGTGCCGCACCGTGGTGTCGTTGGTGCTCAGCGACTCGGACCAGGCGGCACGGAGCGCCTCGATGTCCCATTGCGCGACCCGTTCCCGGGCGGTGCGCGCCACGGCCTGCCGCGTCTCCGGCGAGCGCAGCGCGAGGACCCGGTCCCGGGCCTCCTCGATCGTCGAGGCGATCAGGTCGCTGCCGAAGAGCTCGTCCACGCCCTCCCGGTCCCAGAAGACGGCGGCCGCTCCCGAGGCCATGCCCTCCGCCGGGGCGAGGTGGAAGCTCTCGAACTCGTCGACGCTGGGGGACAGGACGGTGCCGATCCCGCGCAGCCAGGAGGCGATGTCGGGGCTGAAATCGTCGAAGACGACATGGTCCCGCAGCCGCGCATCCGTCCGGAGACGATCGAAGAAGTCGAGGTAGAGATGGCGCTGGGCGGGCTTGTTCCACTCATACGCGTATTCCCACGGCATGCGTCCCTTCAGGTGCAGCACGTAGCGCTCGTCGACCTCGAGCAGCGAGCCGAGCAGATCCAGGGCCCGGTCCGGGCGCTTCCCGAAGGAGACGAACCCGAGCAGGCCGAGGTGGAACTCGGCGCCGGGGAGTTTGGGGCGGTCCAGATCGAGCGTGTCCAGCGTGTTGGGGATGACGCGGGAGGGGATGCGGCCGAGATCGAGCATCGTCTCGGCCCGTCGGCGGAAGTAGTCCGAGACGTAGACCATCTCGTCGATCGCGGTCGTCTCGACCTGCGGCCACCATGGCCCGTTGATCTCGAAGCGGTGGAGCCGGGCGACGAGCCGCTGGCCGGGCTTCTTGTGCCGGCTGTACCAGGCGAGGTTCGGCCCGGCCCACTCGCAGAAGATGACGTCTGCCCACTCCAGCAGCTGCGTGCTCATCGAGGCGTCGTGCTCGGCGAGCTTCGACCAGCGATCGATCCGCACCTCGAAGTTGGGGGAGTTCTCCAGCCAGTCCACGATCTCGCCGAAGAACTTCAGGTCGTGGGAGGCGACGAGCACCTTGGTCGGGACGGGCCCGCGCGGGGGAGCGAGGAGCGCGGAGCCTCGCCGGAAGGCGGTGCGCAGGCGCTCGGTCGCGCGGGAGAGCGAGTACGCGCCCACCCGAGCCGCCGCGGTGCGCCGCACCTCGTCCAGCACCGGGATCCCGTCACGTAGCGCGATCGCTGCGGAGCGGAGGTCGTCCTGGCAGAAGAGCGGATACTGCTCCCCCCACACCGTTCGGTTCGACATCGACGCGTTCAGCAGCGGGGGTGTCCCGGCTGCGGAGTACTCGAGCGCCTTCGTCGAGAGCTCGAGGCTGCTGTCGAGCGTGTGGGAGCGCCAGCCGATGCCGATGTCGGCCCGGCGGATCTCCGCGATGGTGCTCGCACGATCCATGCCGCCGAGCCAGGAGACGCCGGGCACCTCGCCTGCGGAGATCGAGGCGAGCGCCTCCTGCATCGCGGGGGCCCAGTCCGGGGCTGCAGGATCCGCCTGCACCTTGTCCCCGATGAGCACGAGCTCTGCGTCGACGCCGAGCTCCGCGAGCGCCCGCGGCAGCTCGATCATCTCGAGCGTCCGCCAGTCGCGAGCGAACTTCCCGCTGTAGACGAGGCACAGCGGGGAACCTCCCCGCCGGCCCTCCACCGGGGCCGCGCGGAAGTACCTGTCCGGGACGGTGGGCGTGAGCAGCGCCGTCTTCCCGGCGGCTGCGGGGGCGATGCTCTCGAGATAGGAGCGGGCATCCTCCGTCTGCGCGAACATGCGATGCGCCCGCTCCGCGATCCGCTGCAGCTTGGTGAGGTTGTTGGTCGAGATCCTGTCCGGAGGGTAGGGGAGGTCCGTGATGTATGCCCAGTGGATCCGGGCGAGATCCGGGTTCCCGCTCACGAACGCGGCGACATCGGTTCCTCGCGTGACGATGGCGTCCGGCCCGACCTCCCGGGCGAGGGTCGCGATCCTCTGCGCGGCCCGGCGGGGCGCGAGCTGGAACGGCACCTCCGTGCCCTCGGGAGCGTCAGCCGTGGCGAGCGGCGGATGGAACGTCACGTTCGGCAGGTCGTGGACGGGCTTGAGCACCCGCCGGGTGCGGTCCACCTCCTTGAGGAGGAGGTGCACCTCGTCGAAGATCCCCGAGAGCATCTCGGCCATCGTGGCGAGCCAGATGGAGGAGCCATCGGTGATGTTGGGGCTCACGTCCCCGTACAGGAGCGCAACACGGTGTTCGTCGAGAAGGGGCACGAGGTCACTCCGAGAGGATCGAGACGATGTCGAGCGGCCGGTCGGGTGCCCACGGCGTGTGGCAGGGCTCCGCCCCGGCGGTGAGCGTGAGGTGTGCTC
>CAZHSL010000227.1:0-4718 GCA_964535185.1 uncultured Corynebacterium sp. | reverse complement strand
CGTCGAAGAAGGTGCGCATCCACAGCTCGACGTTCAGCAGGCGCCAGAACATCAGGGTGCCGTGGTTCTCGGGGTGGGCGATGTAGTCGTCGAACAGCGCGAGCACGCTCGCCGCGTCGAAGTAGGGGCGGGAGGCGAAGGAGGGCGAGGCGAAGATCTCGCGCAGCTCGGGCGCGATCGAGCGGAACCACTCCCCCTCCGGGGTGGTGAAGCCGATCTTGTTGCGCCGCTTGGAGATCATGTCGGGGAGAATCCCGTCCATCGCCTCGCGGAGGATCCGCTTGTTCCAGCCGTCGTGGATGATCGCGGACTCGTCGAGGGAGAACAGGAACTTCAGCAGCTCCTTGTCCACGAAGGGCACGCGCCCCTCGATGCTGAAGCGCATCGTGTTCTTGTCCTCGTAGCGCAGCAGCGAGGGCAGGGAGGTGCGGAAGGTGTCCTCGAGCAGGCGCTCCTTGATGTCGTCCTGGACGGAGGTGACCGTCTCGGAGCTGTGCTCGGCCACGAAGCCGGAGTTCAGCAGCGCCTCGATCGGCACCGAGGTGCGGCCGGAGAACTTGGTGCGGGCGAGCTTGCGCAGGATGTCGCGGGAGCCGATGATCTCGCCGGCGAGCTCCTTGAACCGCTTCTGGCGGCGCAGCTGGCGCAGGTAGACGTAGAAGTACGGGTTGTACCCGGCCATCATCTCGTCGGCGCCCTGCCCGTCCAGCAGCACCGTGACGTGCTGGCTGGCCTCGCGCATCACCGCGTACTGGGCGTACGGACCGGTGGAGATGATCGGCTCCTCCTGGGTGCGCACGAAGTCGTGCACGTCCTCGAGGAAGGAGGCGGGCCGCGGGGTGATCTTGTGCGCGGTGATCTGCCCCCGGTAGTCGTCCAGCAGCGCATCGACGTAGCGCTCCTCGTCGTTCGAGGAGTTCGGGAACACGGCCGAGAAGGTGTTCTGGCGGGTGCCGACGGCGCTGTAGCGCTCGTCCTGGGGCTGCTCGCGCAGGTGTCGGGCGATCACGGCGGCGACGGCGGAGGAGTCCAGTCCGCCGGAGAGCGAGGTGCCCACGGGGACCTCGGACTGCAGCCGCAGGCGCACGGACTCCTGGAACCGCTCGCGGTACTCGGCCACGACCTGCTCGTCGTAGGGGCGGCCGGGGCGGGCCGAGATCTCGCGCAGCTCCTCCTTCAGCCGGGTGAAGGAGGAGACCTCGGTGCCGTCGGCACGGATCTCCAGCACCTCGCCGGCCATCAGCCGCTTCACTCCGGCGAAGAAGGTCTGCGAGTCGTCGTCCTGGACGCGGAACTTGAGGTAGCGGTAGACGGCGCGGTCGTCCGGTGCGGCCTCGAACACATCCGCGGCCAGCAGCGAGCGGATCTCGGAGCCGAACACGACCCGCGGCTCGCCCGCGCCGGCGGCGGGATCGATCCAGTAGTAGAGGGGCTTGATGCCGAAGTGGTCGCGGGCGACGGTGACGGTGCCGGTCTGCGCGTCGTGGATCGCGAAGGCGAACATGCCGTTGAAGCGGTCGTAGGCGGCGGTCCCCCACTCCGCATGGGCCTGGAGCAGCACCTCGGTGTCGGAGTCGGTGCGGAAGGTGCGGCCGAGCTCCTCGAGCTCCGCGCGCAGATCGAGGTAATTGTAGGTCTCGCCGTTGTAGATGATGGTGTAGCGGCCGTCGGCGGTGGTCATCGGCTGCGCGCCGTGCTCGCGGTCGATGATGGCGAGACGACGGTGCGCCAGCCCGGTCCGGTCGTCGACGAAGAGGCCTTCGCCGTCGGGTCCGCGGTGGGCCAGCGCGCTGCTCATCCGGCGGGCGATGCCCTCGGTGTCAGCGCCGAATCCATAGGTACCGGCGATTCCGCACATGCGACGAGTCCTTTCGAGGGGGACGGCTTCCGTCCGCGGTCACGGCGCTCGACTCCGGAGGTCGGGCGCCTGGGACGCACCCGTCGATTCCGGGCGTGCGGACGAACCGGGTTCGGCCGCCCGAGCCTATCAATGCCATGGTGTGCGACGACGCAGACGCGAAGTGACGTTCAGCGTCCGCGGCGCGCGAGCAGCAGCTCGGTGCCGTCGATCCGGACCTCGAGATCGTCCAGCGACGTGACCAGGGCGTCCGCGAGGGGTGCGAGGTCCCCGGCCGGCGTGGTGCTGGTCACGGCGACGGTGCGGGAACCGGCCGACGCACCGGAGCGCAGCCCTCCGATCGAGTCCTCGATCACGATGCTCGCCGCAGGATCCGCGCCGAGCCGCTCGGCCCCCAGCAGGTAGGGCTCAGGATCGGGCTTGCCGCGGGTGACCTGGTCCGCCGTGACGAGGCCGGCCGGGACGGGCAGCCCGGTGCGCGCCCAGCGGGCCTCGAACAGGTCGCGGGTGCAGGAGGTGACGATGGTCCAGGTGGGGCGCCCCAGCGTCTCGGCGGCGGCATCGAGCTCGCCGAGCAGCCGTTCGCTGCCCGGCAGCACCACGATCTCGTCGACGTCGGAGATCTCGAGCTGCTCGACCCGGTGGTGCGCCGCCGCGAGCTCGTCCTCCCCGAGACCCGGGAGCACCTCGCCGAGCACCTGCCGGGCCGGCTTGCCGTGGTGCTGCGCGCCGAACTCGATGTCGACGCCGACCTCGGAGAACAGCGTGTTCCAGGACCGTTCGACGGCCGGCCCCGAGTCGATCAGGGTGCCGTCCATGTCCAGCAGCAGCACCGCTCCGCGCAGCGGCAGCGCGTGCTCGCGCGAGGAGGCGGGGTCCGAAGTAGCGGTCATGGTCCCAGATTCTCACATCGCACGCCGGACGGCTCGGCGGCATCGTCCCTGGTGACCGTAGAGTGTCGAGCATCATGACCACCGCTTCCCCGAACCCGCGCAGCGTGCGCCCCGCCCCCGCGGTCGGCGGCCCCGACCGTCTGCGCACCATCCGCCGCACCGGCCTGTCCATCGGCGTGGCGACGGGCCTGTACGGCATCTCCTTCGGCGCGCTCGCCACGGCCTCCGGGCTCGACGTCTGGCAGGCCATGGTGCTCTCGGCGGTGATGTTCACCGGTGGCAGCCAGTTCGCGTTCATCGGAGTGGTCGGAGGCGGCGGGTCGGCGTTCGGCGCGGCGCTGGCCTCGGTCCTGCTGGGGGTGCGCAACACCCTGTACGGCCTGATCCTCGCGCCGTCCCTGCCCCGCGGCGGGTTCCGCGGTCTCGCCCGCGCCCAGCTGACGATCGACGAGTCCGCCGCGCTGGCCGCCGGCGGCACCACCGACGAGGAGAAGCGGACCGGCTTCTGGGCGGCCGGGGTGTGGGTGTACGTCTTCTGGAACCTGTTCTCCCTGGTGGGTGCGCTCGCCGGGCGGCATGTCGCCGATCCGGGGGCCTGGGGGCTGGATGCGGCCGCGGCCGGGGCGTTCATCGCCCTGCTGTGGCCGCGGCTGCGCAGCGGCGAGGCGATCGCGGTCGCGGTCGCCGCCGCCTTCGTGGCGCTGGTGACCACCCCGTCGCTCCCCTCCGGCCTGCCGGTGCTGGCGGCAGCGCTGGTCGCCGTCCTCGCGGGGCTGCTGCCCTCGCGGCGCGGTCCCGTCCACCACGGGGCGACGGACGAGGGCGACATGCAGGGTGCGGCGGGCCGCAGCAGCCGCCATGGCGAGGAGGAGCGATGAGCGTGCTGTGGATCGCGGTGATCGCCGCCTCGGTGCTGTCCTTCGGCCAGAAGTGGATCGGCTACCAGGCCCCGCAGGACGTGCTCGAGGGCCCGCGGGTCTCGCGGATCACCACACTGCTGCCGATCGCCCTGCTGGGCGCGCTGGTCGCGACCCAGGCCGCGGCCAGCGGCTCCGAGATCGTGCTCGATGCGCGCCTCGCGGGCCTGGCGACGGCGGTCGTGCTGCTCGTGCTGCGAGCCCCGTTCCTCGTGGTCGTGATCGGTGCGGCGGTGGTCGCGGCGGGGCTGCGGGCGCTGGGCTGGGCCTGAGCCCCACGGGCGGACGCCCGGCCGATTGCCCTGTCCCCGACCTCGAGCACGCGTTCCCTCGGGCACGCGTCCCCCCTCGGGCATGCGCGTCCCCTCGGGCATGCGTCCTGAGACACGCCGCGCCGATCCCCCGATACCGTTCACCGGCGGACAATATCGGGGGAACCGACGAGCAGTGCCGGGGCGCGTCATCGCAGACCCGTCCGGCCGTTCCCTGGGCTGGGCCCGAGTCCCGCGGACCGCCGCCCTCAGCCGCGGTGCTCGGCGATGGCGCGGCGGGTCGCCATCCTCGCGCCCTTGCGGTCGCGCAGCGCGTCGTAGGCCAGGGCGAGGCGGAACCAGGCGCGCCAGTCGTGCTCGTCGCCGTCCTGGATCGCGCTGCGGGCGGCCTCGAACTCGGCCCGCGCGTCCTCGCCGTCGGCATCCGCCGGAGGCTCGTACTGCCGGGCGAGCCGGCCCGACCCGAGGCCGAAGAGCATCTCCCGCCAGGTCACCCACACGGTGAGCAGCAGCAGGATGGCGACGCCGAGGGCCAGGCCGTACCCCAGCGCGGTGCCGGCACGGACGAAGCCCCAGGCGATCCAGCCCAGGCCCCAGGCGTAGGCCGCGGTGATGAGCACCAGCGCGGTGACGAAGAGCTTGTCCTTCACGGGTCCGGCCGTCTCAGCCGAGGTCCATGTAGCCGTCGAGGCCCACGGTGAGACCCGGATGGGCGGCGACCTGGCGCACGCCCAGCAGCACGCCGGACATGAAGCTGATGCGGTCGAAGGAGTCGTGG
>CAZHSL010000226.1:0-4785 GCA_964535185.1 uncultured Corynebacterium sp. | reverse complement strand
GGAGGCGCCGTCGCCCACCATCATCAGATGTGCGGGCGAATCGGCGACCGGGTTCTTCCCGTTCAGCACGGTCGCATCGATCTCGTCGCCCGCCCGTGCGGCACGTGCCCAGTTCGAGGCGATCCCCTCGTGCAGGAAGAACTCGATCCAGGCGGCACCCGCACCGGGCTCCGGATCGACCAGGGTGTACGCCCGCTGATGCCCCCTTGCCCGAGGGTGTGGTGAACCACAGGCGCAGCCAATAGGTCGGATACAGCTCGTCGCGGTCGAACAGCCCGTCGACGTCCACGCGCAGGCGTACGAAGTCCTCGGCGACCTCCTCACGCGCGAGGACCCGCAGCCGCAGGTCGCGCCCTCCCCATGCCTTGATGATCTCCCCGCTCACGCCGCGGCGGGGCGTGCTGGAGCGCAGGTGCGTCGTCGCGTCCGACGTCAGGGGGATCTCCGATCAGCTGGTGAGGTGAGGCTCAGCTGAGCGGTGCCGCGCTGCGCGAGGGTCGCCCGTTGCCGCGGGCTCAGGTGCGAGCGGCCAGTGCGGTCGACTCGCGCAGCAGCACGTCCCCGCGCACGTGGATCTGGTGCGGGAGCTCCTGGTCGGGCGCGGAGGGGGCCTCGTCGTCCGCAGCCGGGCGCCCCAGCACCCATTCGACGGCCTGACGAGCCATGTCGGCCAGCGGCAGGGCGATGGTGGTCAGCGTCGGGTTGGCGTCGGCCGCGCCGCTCACTCCGCCGAAGCCGGCCACCGCCACCTGCTGCGGGACGTCGAGGCCGCGCCGACGGAGCTCGCCGAGGGCGCCGAGCGCCATGACGTCCGCCGGGGCGAACACGCACAGCGGGCCCTCGGCGGCGGGGGCGGAGGCCAGGTGCTCGTCGACCTGGGCGGCGAGGGAGAGGCCGCCTTCGCGGGTCAGATCCGCTGCGATGCTCAGCTCGGGCTCGATGCCGGCCTCGGTGAGCGCGGCGACGAAGCCGCCGGTGCGGTCCCCGGCCGAGGGGATCCCGGCGACGCCCTCGACCACGGCGAAGCGACGATGCCCCTCGACGACGAGGGCGGTCGCGAGCTCATGAGCGGCAGCGGCGTTGTCGGGCACGATCGTGCGACCCATGCCGAGCGCCTGGCCCAGGCCCACCACCGTGCCGCCGTTGCGCTCGAAGCCCTCGAGCAGCGCGCTGATCGCCGCATCGGACTCGGTGCCGTAGCGGTGGGAGCCCACCAGCACCAGGGCGTCGACCTGCTGGGCGATCAGCGAGCGCAGGGCACGGATCTCGGTGTCGATCTCGCGATCGGTCTGGGTGAGCAGCACCTGGGACTGTGAGGCGAACACCTGCTGCTGGACCTCACGCGCGATGGTCGCGAAGTACGGGTCCGCGATGTCGTGCACGACCAGGCCGATCAGGCCCGAGCGCGAGCGGGCCAGGGCCTGTGCCTGGGCGTTGGGGACGTAGCCGAGCCTGTCGGCGGAGGCGCGCACCTTCTCGGCGACGGCCTTCCCGGGGATGCGGGAGGAGCCGTTGAGCACGCGGGAGGCGGTGGCCAGGGAGACCCCGGCATCCTGGGCGACGTCGCTGAGGCGCACGGCGGGCATCTGGTCTCCTTCTTCCGGGACGGTCCGGGAAACGCTGTCCCGATCGTGTCAGCATAACGACGCCCTTCCCCTGCGAGGGGCGTTCAGGCAGAGACGTCCCGCACGCTCGCGACCGCGCGGGAGCGGGTGCTCATCGCGCGGCCTCCTCGCCGGCGGTGATCAGGGTGCGCAGGGTGTCGGCCTCACGGCGGAGCACGGCGGGGTCGTCCCCGGGCACGAACTCGAGCAGCGCGTCGCGGTCCGACCCCTCTGCGGCGAGGATCGCGAAGGCGCGCTCCCACAGCGGGCTGCGCTCGGCCAGCGGCAGGCGCTCATGGGTGGGCCACCAGGAGAACACGTGGATCGTGGAGGCGCGGGGGAGCGCCTCGTTGAGCGTGTCCAGCGCCTGGTCATCGGGCATGCCCTGATGCGGCTGCCAGTAGGAGAGCACGTTCTCGCGGCCGATCTCGTCCAGCAGCCGCAGCGTGGAGCCGATCTCGTCGGTGAGTGTACGGCCGTGGAACTCGAGGCCGACGTCGATGCCGTGCGCGGCGGCCGCGTCGGCGAACCGCTGGATGCGCCCGACGAGCCGGGCGCGGTCCCCGGCCGGGACGTCGGCGGAGCCGGTGCGGCCCGCCCAGACCCGGACCCGGGGGGCGCCGAGCGCGCGGGCGGTGGCGAGCACGGCCTCGCCCTCGGCCCGGCTCGCCTCCTCGTCGTCATCCTCGAAGCGCAGGTAGGAGCCGAGGGAGGCGACAGCGAGACCCTCCTGCTCGGTGAGTTCGCGCGCCCGCGTCGCCGCCTCGACGTCCCCGGGCGGCACGTGGGCGTCGCCGGCCCACTCGATGCACTCGAGGCCGGCCGCCGCAGCATGGCCGACGACGGCCCCGACGTCGAGGTCGCGGAAGGTGACGGAGCAGAGGCCGGGTCTGATCACGGAGGGTCCTCCTTCGGGGGACGGTGGGCCGGAACGGGCCGCAACCACGGCGGAAAGCGATTGCCCTCCCAGTCTATCCGTGGCGCGGGCATACGTCCCGCCGCTCCGGCTCCGCACCTCACGGCGCGAGGGTGAAGGTGACCGCGCGCCCGCCCAGGCCGGAGGTGTCCACGGTGATCTCGAGACCTCCTCGCACCCGGGAGACGCTCACCCGCTCCGCCTCGTGCGCACGCAGGTGCGGGGTCCCCGCGAGATGGAGGGAGACAGTGTCCTGACGGTGGGTCGGGTCCGAGACGCTGAGCTCGCGCGTCCGCCCGGCGCTGCGCAGCAGCACGCAGGCAGGGCCCTGTGCCGTGACGTTCTGCACCCGCCCCGCCGCCCAGAAGTTCATCGCGAGGAGCCGGCCCGCCCGGATCGCCTGGGCCACCTCGTCGTTGCGGACGACCTCCGCCCCGGGATCCGAGGCGGCGCGACGGGTGGCCTCCTCGTCGGCGCCCGGCAGCACGGCGTAGGCGTACGAGGAGTGCTCCGCGGAGTGCACGGCCTCGAGGGTCGCGTAGTGCCGCCGGAGGACCTCCCCGCAGTGGAAGCTGCGCAGCGTCGACGGGGACACCGGCCACCGGGAGCACCTGCTGGCCGTCGAGCACACCGACATCGGCCACGGGATCTCCCTCGTGCCGATGGGCCCGGATCCCGCCCCGGGCAGCGAGGGCGAGCAGGCCGACGTCTCCGCGGACCACCCGGAGGTGGTCGCCGAGCTCACCGCGCTGCACGAGCGGTGGAAGACCTCCCTCGCCTCCCCGGCGACCGTGTAGCACCCACGCGCACCGGCCCGGCCCCCGAGGGGACCGGGCCGGTCATCGATGCGGCGGGGGCGGTGTCAGCGCCTGCCGAGCAGGGTGCCCATCGGCACGAAGTCCGAGAACTCCGCATCCAGCGCCGGGCGCCCGCTCGCTGGCTGCTCCGCGTCGGCCTCGTCCGTCGCGGCGTCATCGGCCTCGGCCGCCGTCTCACCCAGACCGGCGCGCAGCATCGTCGCGAGCTCCGCGGCGGCGCGGCGCACCCGGGCCGCGAGCGGCTGCTCGTCGGCCTGCCCCTCGGTGTCGGCGCCGAAGTCGGCCGAGGCCGCGAACACCACCGTCGGCACGACCTCGGCCTTCAGGTAGCCGAACATCGGGCGGATCGCGTAGTCGATCGCGAGGGAGTGCCGGGCGGTGCCGGCGGTCGCGCCGAGCAGCAGCGGCTTGCCCTTCCACAGCTCCATGTCCACCGCGTCGAAGAACATCTTGAACAGCCCCGACGGGCCGACGTTGAACACGGGCGTCACCGCGATCACCGCGTCGGCCGCGCGCACCTGCTCGATCACCATCGCGAGCCGCTCGCTGGGGAAGCGGGTCAGCAGCGCGTCGGTGATGTCGTGGGCGTACTCGCGCAGCTCCACCGTGGTCACCTCGACCTCGGCACCTCCCGTGCCCAGCGCTGCCGCGGTCTCGCGGGTGAGCTGGTCGGTGAGCATCCGGGTGGAGCTGGGGGTGGACAGCCCTGCGGACAGGGCCAGGATCCGGTGGGTTCGGGTCATCGCTGGTTCTCCTTCGCATCCTCGGCGCGCAGACCGGTCCAGTTGTCGCCGGTCTCGAAACGGTAGCTGTCGTCGAAGGCGCCGCGCTCGGCCTCCGCGGCGGCGACCCGGGCGGCGTGGGTGGGCGCCTCGGGGACGTCGGCGGGCTTGCGGGCCTCGAGCTCGCGGCGCAGCACCGGGACGACCTCGGTGCCCAGCAGCTCGATCTGCTCGAGGACCGTCTTCAGCGGCAGGCCCGCGTGGTCCAGGAGGAACATCTGGCGCTGGTAGTCGCCCACGTGGTCGGCCATGGTCAGGTAGCGCTCGACGACCTGCTCGGGGGAGCCGACGGTCAGCGGCGTCTGCGCGGTGAAGTCCTCCATCGACGGGCCGCCGCCGTAGACGGGGGCGTTGTCGAAGTAGGGACGGAACTCATCGACCGCGTCCTGCGAGTTCTTCCGCATGAACGCCTGGCCGCCCAGGCCCACGTAGGCCTGGTGCGCCTTGCCGTGGCCGTAGTGCTCGTAGCGCTCGCGGTACAGCTGCACCATCTGCTTGGTGTGGCTCATGGGCCAGAAGATGTTGTTGTGCAGGAAGCCGTCGCCGTAGTACGCGGCCTGCTCGGCGATCTGCGGGGAGCGGATCGAGCCGTGCCACACGAAGGGCGCGACGCCGTCCAGCGGGCGCGGGGTCGAGGTGAACTGCTGCAGCGGGGTGCGGAACTG
>CAZHSL010000225.1:0-4802 GCA_964535185.1 uncultured Corynebacterium sp. | reverse complement strand
AGGACACAGTAGCCCCGTGTCCGCCATGCGGGAGCTCGGGTCAGGATGCGAGATCGGCTCAGGCGCGCTTCGCGCCCGCCGCCGCGTCGCCGGTCTCCTGGTCGTACGCGATCGGGGGCGCGACGGGCGTCGGGACCGGTGTGCGCAGCTGCTTCTTGGTGAGCGGCCGTCCCAGGGCCTCGATGGCCTCGATGACGCGGGCGCAGGCCTTCGTGTCGGGGTCGCCGAAGGCGGTCTGAGTGCGCTGCGCGTAGCCGTCCGGCACGGTGAACCCCCGACCGGCGAGGGCCTCCGCGAAGTCGATGATCTCGTCGGCGGTCGCCGCGACCGGGCCGTATCCGTGCGAGCGGTAGTCGAAATAGCCGGGACGCCCGATATGGCCCCCGCCCAGGAACTCCTCGCGGTCGAACTGGAAGTAGGCCAGGGGACGGCGGGCGATCGCCGCGTCGAAGGCCACCGAGGAGTAGTCGGTGATCATGAGCGCCGCACCCGCGATCATCTCCTGGACATCGGCCTGGGCATAGGTGACCACGTGCACGTGCGGCGGGAGATCGAGGCCGGGGAGATAGGGCTCGAGGTTCGGGTGCGGCATGAGCACGATCTCCAGCCCCTCGCGCTCGCACAGCTCGCGCAGCCGGGACGACGAGGCCAGCCCCACCCATTCGCGGGCGAAGCGGGAGCCGTAGAACGCCGGGTTCAGCTCCCTCTCGCCGGTCCTGCCGCGCACCGCTCCCGCGAAGTACGCGCGCCACGTGGGCATCAGCAGGACGTGGCCGCCGTGCCCCGAACGGGCGCTCGATCTCGCGAGGGAGATCAGGCGATCGTGCCGCGGGAACCCGGTGAGCACCGTCTCGCGGGTGGTGAACGCATAGCGCGCGCCGTCGCCCGCGATCGCGGCGTGCTCGTCCCGAGAGGCCGTCACCAGGAGGTCGATGGCCTTGGTATCGAGCCAGCGCGAGAGATCCGCCTGGGTCACTCCGTGCTGGAGGAACACGTACTTCCAGCGCCAGCCCCCGCGCCGGGGAAAGGGGCTGACGACGTACTCGTCGACGTGGGAGGAGATCATGTGGGTCGCGTTCAGGCACAGGAGCTTCCACAGCAGGCTCCCGTGAGCGATGAGCCGCTTGTAGCCTGCGGCGCGCAGGCGCTCCCAGTCCGGTGAGTCCTTCTTGACGACGAACCAGGCATTGATGTCGCGCCGCTTCGCCCGGAGGTGGCGGAAGAGATGCTCGGCGTTGTCATGGGCATTGTTGCTGCGGTCCATCAGCACCCAGGCGTCCCGGAAGATCGTCGCGAAGGGCCGGCCGGCCGCCAGCCGCTCCAGGCGCCGCGCGCTCCTGGAGCGGTCAGCGGGACGCGGGCCGGAGGTGCGCCGTGCCTGCGTGGACGCGACGGCGTTCGCCCGACCTCGTGCCGCATGAGGATGCATCCTCCCGATCTGAGCCGGTCGCAGCGTGTTCGCCGCCCCCGTCGGCCAGACCGACGTCAGCGGCATCTGCACCCCGTCGAGCCGGACCGAGAGCGTCCCGCGCAGCGAGACCCACAGGATGCGCTCGTGGACGAGCGGACGGCGGAGGTACACGAAGTCCCGTGTCTTCGAGTGGCGCGGGGCGATCTCGTTGCCGGCGACGGAGATCTCCTCTCGGGGCGGCTCGCCGGTGAAGTGGTAGACGAGCTTGACCAGTCCGCGGTCCTCGTCCACGCCGTCGACGACCACGGCATCCCAGCGCCAGGGCTCCTCGCGGTACCCGTGGACCATGGCCTCGCGCTGAGCGGTGGTCCGCTTGACGTCCGGATAGGCCTCGATGTTCATCGGATCCAGCAGCGCGAAGCATCGTCCGACGAGCTCGTGGAAGCGGTCGCAGTCCTCCTGGCTCAAGCCGTGATGCGCCCCGTGGAGCGCGTCCTCCGTGCGATAGATCCACGCGAGGTCGTAGATCACCTCGTACTGGACCCAGTCCGGGATCCGGCCCTTGACCTGCTGGGCGTGCAGGAGCAGGTCGAGCGTGCCGTGCTCGAGCACATCGGTGTACCGGCGCGGGTCCGCCTTGGCCGCCTGCATCGTCGAGCTCCCGTCGCCGCGCCGTCGGTAGTGGTAGAGCGCGGTGACGAGGAAGGCGATCGTCGGCCGCTCGGCGACGAGCAGGTACTTCGCCAGCAGGTGGGCGTCCTCGAAGACCGGGCGCACCCGTTCGTCGAAGGTGAGCCCGGATGCGCGCAGGACCGGCACCCGCAGGCAGGACGAGGCGATGTGCATGTGGAAGTTGCGCGGGAACCGTTCGAGGTCGACGGTGCGGTTCCCGTGAGCGAAGCGGAATCGCAGAGCATGCCGGTCGCCGCGGTCGGGGTCGTCCTCCCAGTAGTCGCTGTGGTGGCCGGCGACCAGGTGGACGTCCGGCTCGTGCGCGAGGTGCTCGGCGATCTCGCTGAAGAAGCGCTCGTCCAGGACGTCGTCGGGATCCGTGAAGGTCACCCAGTCCTCGTCGCGCAGCTGCAAGATGCCCCGATTGCGGGCCGCGGCCTGCCCGGCGTTCTCCTGCCGGATCACCTCGACGTCGAGGTCCGTCCTCGCGGCCCACTGCCGGCAGAGCTCTCCCGATCCGTCCACCGAGCCGTCGTCGACGAGCACGACGCGGAGCAGCTCGTGCGGATAGGTCTGGGCCTCGAGGGAGGCGAAGAACTCCGGCAGGTAGCGCGCCACCCCGTAGACGGCGCTGATGACGACGAAGGTGGGCTGCTGCATGGGGTGTCGGCCTGGTTCTCTCGGGCGGGGCGTCGCGGAAGGGGGCGTGGCGCGGTGCGCATCGTTCACGGACTCACACGCCGCGTCTCTCGAACTGTGACGGCGCGGGGAAGAAGTCGTCGAGGAAGCGCTGGACGAAGCCGTCGTCGATCGGTGAGGCACCGGGCACCGGGGCGTCGTTCACGCACATCGCGTCCCGGTCCCGCTTCTGGGCGAACCCGTTGAAGACCGGGACGAAGGAGTCGTCGAGCACGTTGAGGTACGTGTACCCCAGCCGGCCGGGCACCGCGCGGGCGGTGGCCTGCGCGTAGTAGTGATGCAGCTGGTCCGCGACGATGTCGTCGTGATGGCGGAAGCGCGAGCGCGTGGTCGCCTCGTACGCCTCCGCGAACGTCTCCTCGAGCTCGTACAGCACGCTGCGCCGCATCGGGTGCGGGGTGTGCTTGATCGCGCGCGAGACGTTCCGCCCGGTCGCGTCCTGCATGAGCCGCCGGATGTTCGCCGTGAGGTTCAGGTGCGGCTCGTGCGCGACCGACGGTTCGATGAACGGCCGGCGGTTGTTCGAGGGCGATACGAGGGCGATCCCCGAGGCGGTGAAGAACTGCTCGGGCAGCACCGGCCGGGTGAGCATGACGTCGTCGTTGAGATAAATGAAGTGCTCGCTGAGCCCGTCGATGTGGTGCAGCCGGCTGATGATCGCGTTGGAGTTGAACACCGGGAGCCGGCCGTCGTCCGGGAAGATGTCCCGGTGGTCGACGACGGTCAGACGCTCGTTGTCGGTGTCCAGCCAGGACGGGACCTGACCGTCGGTGACGAGGTGGACGTGCCGCACCCAGGGGGCGAAGTCGTCGAGCGAGCGCAGCGAGTACATCAGCTCGTCGCGGGACCGGAACCGCGCCGGATCGGTCGCCTCGGCGTGGAGCTGCGGCGGCGCGCTCTCCCCCAGCGCCGCGGCCTTGCGCGCGAGCCATGCGGGGTCCGCACCGTCGACCCACGTGTAGACGACGTCGATCGGGAACAGCACGTCCTCGAGCATCGGCTGCTCGAACACCGAGGGGGTGCGCACGGGCCTGCCGTGGCGCTCGGCGGGGACGAGGCGCGCCGCCTCCTCGTCGAGGATCCTCGCCGCGCGGTTCTCGCGGGGCGCGGTCATCGCGCCGTCGTCGGGATCCGTCTCCCAGAACTCGATGTCGCAGCCGTAGGCCAGGCCCAGCCGCCTCGCACGGCCGGCGAAGACGAGGGCCTCGGCGACGCGCCATGCGCCGGAGCTCTCCAGACCGCCCGCCCAGTCCACGTGGCCGGCGAGTGCATAGTGCGGTCGTGGGGCGAGAGCATCGGTGATGCGCCAGGCGGCGCCGCGGTCCGAGCTCCGGGCCGCGTCGACGAGGGCCGCGCGGACGGCTGGAGCGGAGCCGCGATCCACCGCGACGACCCGTCGCCCCCGGTGTCCCACGCTGTCGACCCACCACCACGGGATGCCGTGCGATTCGAGCACGGTGACGACCAGCTCGAGGTTGTGGTCGTAGACCTCACGGTCCATCCTGGCCGGGACCTGCCGCCAGTGCATATTCTGCGCGGTGACGATCTCCTGGCCCCGCGTCCCGCGCGGCACCGAGCGCGCGGAGCGCGCCATGGAGGCGAACCGACTCGCGTCGCTGCCCAGCTGGGCCGCGGAGGTGCGCAGCGCGCGGGCGGCGTCCCATGCCGGTGTCCCCCGCACCGGATCCATCAGACGGCTCGGCCGCACGCGCTCGAAAAGACTCTTCGCCACTGATGGTTCTTCCCCTACGACCGGGCGGCGTCGGGACCTCCCGCCGTCCGGTCCTCGCCAGATGTCGGTCTACCGCTGGCACCTTACCGTCCATGAGGAGTTCGCCCAACATCGACGCAGGTGGGGTGAAGACCTCCGCGCGCAGAGGACGACGGCGGCGGATGCACCGTGCAGGTGCATCCGCCGCCGTCCGTCGATCGGGTCGGCTCAGCGCGCGGCGCTGCCCTCGACGTAGTCGGTGTCGATCGCCTGGGCGCTCCAGGAGAACATCTTGCGCAGGTCCTTGCC
>CAZHSL010000224.1:0-4805 GCA_964535185.1 uncultured Corynebacterium sp. | reverse complement strand
CCCAGCCGGGCGGCGGCGGTGGCGAGGTTCGCGATGCCGCCGGGGCTGGAGCCCAGGCCCTTGGACCACAGCTCCTCGCCGGGCTGCGGGAGGCGGTCCATGCCGGTGAAGACGATGTCGAAGAACACCGTGCCGGACAGCAGCACGTCCAGCGGCGGGTCGTCGGCGGTGCGCTGGGCGGCCAGCGGGTCCCAGTCCTGGCAGCCGGCCGCCTCGGGCGGGGCGGGGGTGGAGGCCCCGGCGGGCTGGTCGGGGTCGGTGGGGCGGTCGGTCATCACTTGGCGACTCCTTCGAGCATTCCGCGGATGAAGTGGCGCTGGAGGAACAGGAACAGGATCACGGTGGGCAGGGCGACGATGACGGCGCCGGCGGCGAGCAGGGCGGTCTCGGAGGTGTACTGGCCCTGGAAGTTCGCCAGGCCCAGCGGGGCGGTGCGCAGCCTGCCGCTCGGGGCCATGACCAGGGCGATGAGGAACTCGTTCCAGGTCCACATGAACACCAGCACCAGCATGGTCACGATCGCGGGCCGGGAGGCGGGCACGAGGATCCGCACCAGGGCCTGCAGCGGGCCGGCGCCGTCGATCGCGGCCGCCTCGACGAGGCTGGTGGGGGTGGCCCGGAACTGCGCCCGCAGCCAGAAGGTGCCGAAGGCGATCGACTGGGCCACCTGCGGCATCGCGATCGCGAGGTAGGTGTCGGTCAGGCCCAGGGTGCGCAGGTCGAAGAACAGCGGGATCACGGTCGCCTCGGCGGGGATCATCATCCCCACCAGGAACAGGTAGAACAGCACCGTCGAACCGCGGAAGCGCATGGTGCCGAAGGCGTAGCCGGCCCCGATCGACAGCACGGTCGCCAGGCCCACCACGATCGCGGCGACCACCACGGAGTTCCCGAGCGACCTGCCGAACCCGCCGACGGTCCAGGCGCGGGCGAAGTTCTCCAGGTGCAGCCCGCCGCTCTCGCCCAGCGGGGCGGAGACGGAGGTGGCCAGGATGGTCAGCACGGGGATCAGCGCGAACGCGGCGAAGGCCAGCAGGATCACGTAGTTCAGCGTCGTCTCGGCGCGGGAGACCCTCATGACTCGCGCTCCCCGATCCGGGTCACGCCCACGTTGATCACGAAGATCAGCGCCGTCAGCACGATCGCGACCGCGGAGGCGGAGCCCACCTGCCGCAGGTCGAAGGCCCGGAAGTACACCTCGTAGCTGGGCACGGTGGTGGCGTTGCCGGGCCCGCCCGAGGTGGTGAGGTAGACCAGGTCGAAGGTCTTCAGCGCCGCGATGATCGTCAGCACCAGCGCGACCGTGATCTCGCCGCGCACCGCCGGCAGCGTGATCGCGAAGAACTCCCGCACGGCGCCGGCGCCGTCCAGCCGGGCGGCCTCGAACTGCTCTGCGGGGATGCGGCTCATCCCCGAGAGCATCAGCAGCATCACCAGCCCCATCTCCACCCAGGTGCCGATGAACCCCACCGCGGCCAGGGCGGTGCCCGGATCGCCGAGCCAGCCGCGGGTGAGCACGTCCAGGCCCACCGCCCGCAGCGCATCGTTCAGCAGGCCGCCGGGGGCGTAGATCTGCCGCCACGCCACCGCGACCACCACCAGGGCGATCACCTGCGGCAGGAAGATCACGGTGCGGAAGAAGCCCATCCCCCGCACCTGGCCGCGCCGCAGCACCGCCGCCAGCACCAGGCCCACCACCAGCGGGATCACCGCGTAGAACATGATGAGCACGAGGGCGTTGAGGATCGCCGCCCGGAAGTCCGCGTCCCCGGCGAGGTCCGCGTAGTTCGCGAACCCCACGAAGGTGGAGGAGCCGAAGCCCTTCCACTCGAACAGGGAGAACTGCGCGGCCCTGCCCAGCGGGTACAGCGCGAACGCGCCGTAGACCAGGAACGCCGGCAGCAGGAACAGGTACGGCGTCAGCGGCCCGCGGGCGACCGCGGAGGGTCTGCCGTGGCGTGGGGCGGGCATCGGGTCAGGATCCCTCCGTGAACGCGCCGTAGTCCTCCTGCAGGGCCTCGGCGGCACCGGCCGGGTCGGTCTGCCCGCCGATGAGCTCCTGCAGCGTGGCGCCGGCGGTGTCGGCGAAGGAGGGGGTCGCGTAGTCGAGGTAGGGCAGCAGGGTGCCCTCGGTGGAGACGGCGTCGAAGGCCTCGTAGATGTCCTTGTTCACGCCGGAGTCGGGGGCGAGCTCGGCGGTGCGGTTGACCGGCATGCCGCCGTTCTCGGCGATCATCGCCATCGCGTCGTCGCTGGTGATGAAGTCGATGAAGGCGGCGGCCGCGGCCGGGTTCTCCGCGGCCGACGGGATCGAGAAGGGGATGCCGGTGCCGCCGGTGGTGGCGACCGTCCCGTCGGCCCCGGGCGGCGGGGCCATGAACCGCAGGTCCTCGCCCATGACGGCCTCCATGTCGGGCCCCAGCCAGGAGCCGCCGATCAGCAGCACGCCCTTGCCCTCGGTGTACAGCGGCCAGGCGTCGTCGTAGGCGAGCCCGTTCGGGGAGTCGCCGAGCGCGCCGCTGCTGCCCCACTCGGCCAGCTGGGTGAGGGCGGCGATGTTGTCGTCGCTGGTCCAGTCGGCGCCGGCGTTGCCCATGCCGAGGGTCACGATGGTCTCGGCGTCCACGAAGTGCGCCTGCAGCGGCCCGAACACGTGCAGCGCCGGCCACTGGTCGAGGTTGCCCAGCATGATGGGCTGTTCGCCCGCCTCGGCCGCGGCCTCGACCAGGGAGAACACCTCGTCCCAGCTGGTCGGCGCCTCCAGGCCCAGGGCGTCGAGCTTCTTCTGGGAGTAGTAGATGCCGCACACCTCGCCGGTCTGGGCGACGCCGTAGAGGCTGCCCTCGCCGAAGGTGACGCCATCGCTCGAGTAGCTCATCTTGCTCAGCACGCTGGGGCTGAAGCGGTCCGTCCAGCCGTAGGCCTCGGCGTAGCCGCTCAGATCGGTGAGCAGGCCGTCGGCCACGAAGGCGCCCATGTCGCCGCGGGCGTTGTTGACCTGCAGCACGTCCGGCACGTCGTTGCCGGACAGCGCCAGGCCCGTCTGCTGCTGGAGGTCGTCGAAGGACTGCTTGGTGCGCTCGACCGTGACGTTGGGGTACTTCTCCTCGAAGCTGCCGATCAGCGCCTCGATCGCGTCGTTCTGGGCGCCGCGCACCTCCTGGTCCCAGACGGTCAGGGTGAGGTCGCCGAGGGCGGCGACGTCGGTGTCGACCTCGTCGGCCGCAGGGGCCGGGGCGGCGGAGTCGCCGCCCCCGTCGGAGCCGGGAGCACAGGCCGCCAGGAGTCCGAGGCCGCCCATCGCCGCGGTGGTGCCGAGGAAAGTCCGTCGTCGCATGATGTCCTCCTGAGTCATCGCCGACCCCGCGTCGTCGCGGCCGCCGGGCCCGGGCAGGTGCCCGTGTGGTGCACGGCACCATGATGACATGAGTTGCACAGAACTGCACAGGGCTGCTCGAACATGCGCGAAGTTGCGTGCGCGGTGCTACGGTGACGCCATGCTCAGCGAGGAACGGCATCAGGCGATCACGGCGGTCGTCCACCGCCGTGGCACCGTCACGGTCGCCGCCCTGAGTGCGGAGCTGGGCGTCTCCGAGGCCACGATCCGCCGCGACCTGGACCTGCTCGACGACGCCGGCTCCCTGCGCCGGGTGCGCGGCGGGGCCACGGCCCGCCGGGGCTCCGTGCGCCCGGAGGCCGATCTGCGCTCCTTCGCGGACGTCGCCGGCTCCGCGACCGCCGCGAAGCAGGCGATCGCCGCCCGCGCCTGCGACCAGGTGCGGGACGGGGATGTGATCGCGCTGGACATCGGCACCACCGTCGCCGCCATGTGCCCGCTGCTGGCCGAGCGCTCACTCACCGTGGTCACCGCATCACTGGCCGTGGTGCGCTCCCTCGCCGCCGCGCCCGATATCGACATCGTGATCCTGGGCGGGCTGCTGCGCCCCAACTACGACTCGATGGTGGGCACGCTCACCGAGTCCGCGCTGGGGCAGGTGCGCGTGGACCGTGCGTTCCTGGGCGCCGCCGGGGTGCGGGCCGACGGCGCGGTGCTCGACTCCACCCCGAGCGAGGTGCCGATCAAGCGCGGCCTGCTGGACGTGGCCGCCCGCTCCTACCTGCTGGCCGACCACGAGAAGTTCCCCGGCTCGGGGTTCCTCGAGATCGCGCCGCTGTCGCGCTTCACCGCCCTGATCACCGACCGCTCGCCCCTGCCCTTCGAGATCGGCCTCCCCGACGGGGAGGACGTGGAGGTCCTGGTGCCATGACCCTGCTGCTCAACCATGCTGCTGCCATGGAGGAAGTGCTGCTGCCATGAAGCTCGCCATCCTGGGAGGCGGAGGGTTCCGCGTCCCGCTCGTGTACGAGGCGGTCGCCACCGCCGCGACCGGCCTGACCGTCGACGAGGTCGCGCTGCACGACGTGGACCCCGCACGCCTGCGCACCATCACCGCCGTGATCGAGGGGATCGCCGAACGGCTGCGGGCCGACGGGCACGGCCCGACCCTGCCCCGCCTCACCGCCACGACCGAGCTGCGCGAAGCCGTGACCGGCGCGGACTTCGTCTTCTCCGCCGTGCGAGTGGGCGGTGCGGAGGCCCGCACGGTCGACGAGCGCGTGGCGCTGGACCTGGGGCTGCTGGGCCAGGAGACGATCGGCCCCGGAGGCCTCGCCTACGCGCTGCGCACGATCCCCGTCGCCCTCGACATCGCCCGCACGGTCGCGCAGGTCGCGCCGGACGCCTGGGTCATCAACTTCACCAACCCCGCCGGGATCGTCACCGAGGCGATGCGCACCGTGCTCGG
>CAZHSL010000223.1:0-4821 GCA_964535185.1 uncultured Corynebacterium sp. | reverse complement strand
ACCTGCTGCACTCCGAGGACGTGCGCGGCTTCATCGAGGAGACCTACTCCGGCGCGATCGTGCCCGCCTTCTGAGCCGGATCCCGTGCCGGTCGGGGGGAACGGACCGAGCCCCCGACCGGCCCCGCGCTCAGAGCCGCTCGGTCGCCCCGAGCTGGTCCAGCAGCCAGGCCAGCTCGTCCGCCCGCTGCTCCCACTTCCGGTAGCGGCCCGAGCGGCCGCCGTGCCCGGCCACCATCTCGCAGCGGAACAGGATCGGCCGCTCGGCCTGGTCGGAGGTGACGGTCTCCCGCAGCCTCGCCACCCACTTCGCCGGCTCGACGAAGAACACGCGGGTGTCGTTGAGGGAGGTGGAGGCGAAGATCGCCGGGTACCGGGCGGCCCGGACGTTCTCGTACGGGGTGTACTCCTTCATGTACTCGTACACCGCCTTCTCGTGCAGCGGATCGCCCCACTCCTCCCACTCGCCCACGGTCAGCGGCAGGCTCGGGTCGAGGATCGTGGTCAGCGCGTCCACGAACGGCACCCCGGCGATCACCGCCCGGAACCGTTCGGGGGCCAGGTTCGCGATGCCGCCCATCAGCAGCCCGCCGGCGCTGCGGCCCTCGGCGCCGAGCCGGCCCTCGGCCACCAGGCCGCTGCGGGTCAGGTGCTCGGCCGCGGCCACGAAGTCGCTGAAGGAGTTCTTCTTCTCCAGCAGCCTGCCGTGCTCGTACCAGTCACGGCCCATCTCGCCGCCGCCGCGCACGTGCGCGATCGCGATCACCACGCCGCGGTCCAGCAGGGACAGGCGGGTGGGCACGAACGAGGGATCCACCGACACCTCGTAGGAGCCGTAGCCGTACAGGTAGCCCGGAGCGGTGCCGTCGGCGGGCACGTCGCGGTGGGCGACGACGCTCAGCGGGATCGCGGTCCCGTCGGCCGCCTGCGCCCATTCGCGGCGCTCGACGTACTGGGCGGGGTCGTAGTGGGGCACAGGGGTGACGCGCAGGATGGTCGTCTCACCGCTGCCGATCACGCGCTCGGCGATCGTGGGCGGGGTGAGCATGCTGGTCAGCTCATAGCGCACCGTGGTCTGGTCCCAGTTGGGATTCGCGTCCAGCTCGACGGTGTCCAGCTCGCCGCCGTGGCTGATGTCCGCGGACTGCTCGAGCAGCAGCGACCCGTCGGCCGCTCGCGGGATCACCCGCACGCTCGCGAGCCCGCCGCTGCGCAGCTCGAGCGCGACGAAGCCGGCGAAGGCCTCGACGGCGAGCAGGCGCTCGCCCTCGCCGGCGACCAGCAGCTCCTCCCACGCCTCGGGCGCGGTGAGCGGGGCCTGGGCGAGCGCGAAGCCCCGGTGGCCGTCGTTGTGCACGATCAGCAGGCGGTCGCCCGCGTGCTCGACGCTGTAGTCCACGCCGTCGCGTCGGCCGCCGGCGGGCACAGGCGCGGACGTGGGGTCGGCGAGATCCAGCAGCCAGGCCTCGGTGGTCGAGGTGGAGCCGGCCTGGATCACCAGGGTCGAGCCGTCGCGGGAGCGGTCGAAGCCGATCATGAAGCGCTCATCGGGCTCCTCGATGACCAGCACGTCCTCGCTCATGCCGGTGCCGATGCGGTGGCGCCAGATCTGGTGCTGGCGCCATGCCTCGTCCACGCGGGAGTAGAACAGCCACTGCTGATCGCTCGAGAAGGCCAGGCCGTAGCCGGCGCCGGTGACGGCCTGATCGAGGATCTGTCCGCTGGCGATGTCCTTGACCACGAGGGTGAAGCGCTCATCGCCCGCAGTGTCCACGGCGTAGGCGAGCAGGGTGTGATCGGGGGAGGGGGCGAGGCCGCCCAGCGAGTAGAACTCGGCGCCGGCCGCCTCGGCCTGCGCATCCAGCAGCATCTGCTCGCCCTCGAGCATCACGCCGGGCTCGACCTGCGGCATCGCGCCGGCATCCGCGACGCGCGTGAAGGCCGGGTAGTCGTTCCCGGCGGTGGTGCGGGTGATGTACCACCACGCGTCGCGCCGCACCGGCACGCCGAGGTCGGTCTCCTGGGTGTGGCCCACGAACTCCTCGACCAGCGTGCCGCGCAGCTGCTCGAGGTGGGCGGTGCGGGCGTCGGCGTAGGCGTTCTCGGCCTCGAGGTGCGCGATCACCTCGGGGTCGGTCTTGTCCCGCATCCACTCGAACGGATCGACCACGGTGTCGCCGTGGAAGGTCCGCTCGGTGGGGCGGTGCGCGGGGGTGGGGGCGGCGGGGAGCTCGGCGGTCATCCCCCGAGCGTAACCGCGCCCAGCTGCTCGAGGAGCCAGGCCACGCCCTCGACCCGGGGGTCCCCGGCGGAGCCCGGGGTGGCGGTGGCGCGCAGCAGGATCGGGCGCTCGGAGGGGTCGGAGGCGACCCGGTCCCGCAGCTGCGCGATCCAGATCGCCGCGCAGGCCGGAGGCACGTCCATGCCCTCCAGCGAGGTCCAGGCGAAGACCGCCGGGAACTCGCTCTCGGGGACGTTCTCGGCGGGGCTGCAGGCCCGGTGGCAGCGGTAGGTCGTCTCATCGGCCGCGGGGTCGCCCCACTCGGCCCACTCCTCGAGCGTGAGCATCACGTTCGGGTCCAGGAGGGTCTCCAGCGGGTCCACCAGCGGGCCCCCGACGAGGAGCGCGCGGAACCGGTCCGGGGCCAGGTTCGCCGCTCCCGCGACCAGGAGCGCCCCGGCACCCTCGCCGCAGGCGCCGATCCGCTCCGGGGAGGCCCAGCCGGTCTCCGTGAGGTGGTCTACGCAGGCCAGGAGGTCGGCGAAGGAGTTCTGCTTGCGCAGTCCCCGCCCCTGCCGATGCCACTGCGGTCCCATCTCGCCGCCGCCGCGCACGTGCGCGATCGCGATCACCACGCCCCGGTCGACGACCGCCCGGAACTCCGGGCGCAGCCTCGGCTCGAGGGAGACGCCGAACGCCCCGTGTCCGTACACCAGCGCGCCCGCAGTGCCGTCCAGAGGCGTATCGTGCCGGGCGAGCACCGAGATCGGCACCTGCGTGCCGTCCGCCGACGTCGCCCACAGGCGGCGCTCGACGTACTGCTCCGCAGCGAATCCGGCCTCCTCCTCGTGCATCAGCTCGATGCTCTGCCCGCTGTCGAGGTCGTGCTCGAGGAGGATCCCGGCGGTGAGGAAGCTGTCCAGGCGGTAGCGGATCCGCCGGGCGGTCCAGGACGGCACCGGCTCGAGACGCACGGCGTCCAGCTCCCCGCCGCGGCCCACGTCCACGATCGCACCCGTGTCGAGGGAGCCGTCGGCCCGGCGCGGGATGAGCCGCAGCCGGGGGACGCCCCCGGAGCGCACCTGGAGGGCGATGACGTCGGCGAAGGCCTCCACGGACTCGAAGTGCTCGCCGTCCCCGGCGCTGAGCAGCACCGGCGCCCCGGGCAGACCGCCGGTCGTCCCCAGCGGAGCCTCGCTGAGCACAGTGCGTCGGTGCTCGCCGTCCTCGTGCAGCACGAGCAGCCGGTCCCCGGCATGCTCGACGAGCGCCGACCGGGCCTCGGTGAGTCGGCCGGTCACCGAGCGCGGAGCCGCCTCGGGGTGCTCGAGGTCCGCGATCCAGACCTCGCCGCCCTGCGGGGAGACGGAACGGATCATCAGAGCGGAGCCGTCCCGGGACCGGGCGAGCTCGAGCTGCGCCCAGTGGTCGGACTCCTCGAGCAGGACCGCATCCTCCTGCGCGGCCGTGCCCAGACGGTGGCTGCGCACTTGGTGACGGCGGCCCAGGCCATCCAGCCGGGTGTGCAGCAGCGAGCGGGAGTCCGCGGAGAAGACGAGATCGGGACCGGCCCCGCTGACGGCGCTGTCGACGACCTCCCCGGTCGCGGCATCGGTGACGACCACGCGACATCCGCCCAGGGACGCCTCGGCGCGGGCGAGCAGCCGGTGATCGGCGGAGACCGCGAAGCTGATCATCGCCAGGCAGTCCTCCACCAGGATCTGCTCACCGTCGAGGAGCCGGCCGGGGACGATCTCGGGGATCCCGGCGCGACCGCGCAGCCCGGCCCGGTCACGGACCCGCGAGAGCGTGGCGGTGCCGGTGGGGTCGAAGCGGTCGATGTACCACCACCCGTCCAGCAGCACGGGCGCGGACAGGGCCAGCGGGCTCTCCGGGCCGTCGACGTCGTCGTGCAGCGCGGCGCGCAGCGGCGCCAGATGGGCGGTGCGCGCGTCGGTGTGCGCATTCTCCGCGGCGAAGTGCTCGAGCGCCTCGCGGGAACGGGCGTCGCGGAGCCAGCGGTAGGGGACCGCGACGGTCTCGCCGAACAGCGTCCGGGCCACATGGCGCGGCACGGGTCGAGGGGGGACGGGGCCGGTCCGCTCGGGGGTGAGGCGGGGCGTGCCGGTCGTGGAGACGGTGTGCTGGGACATGGGGACAGGGTTCCTCTCGGAGAGACCGAGCCGTGGCGGAGTACGTCGCATCGGTCTGGTGTCGGGGATGATCGGGCTCGTCGATCCAGGGCGGGCGCCCGTCCTCGTCGGCAGCGTTGCCGACCGGGGCGCGTCAGGGAGCGAACGGTGCGGCGCGGCTGAGGGGTTGGGGCGGCGCGGCTCGTCCCCCCGTGCGATGTGCTCCGTCCACATCCATACGATCCCCTCCGCAGTCAAATCGTCGGGCCGGTGTGTGATGTCCGGCATACACGTTACTGTTGGCTTTTCAGAGGTATGTCAGAAATGGTGAACGCCGATGAGTCCCGGCGGGAAGGACAGGGATCTGACGAACGGGAACGGAGCACCGAGGTGATGACAGCAGGTGAGGACGAGCGGTTCGCGACGGAGCTGCGCAGCGCCATCGAGCAGAGCGGACTGACCCTCACCG
>CAZHSL010000222.1:0-4829 GCA_964535185.1 uncultured Corynebacterium sp. | reverse complement strand
GACGGTCATCGGCCGGCTCCTCGGGTCATCGGGCCGACGGGGACGCGGCCGGGCGTACTCGATCCGGCCAGGCGCCGCAGCACCGTCTCGAGCGGGCCGCGGCGCCCGCGGCGGTGCAGCGCGATGGCGAGCGGGATCATCGCCAGCCAGCCCGCCGCCGCGATCCCGGCCGCGCCCGCGCTGCCGAGCCTCGCGCCGAGATCCAGGGTGCACGGCGGGAACAGCGCGAGGTACAGCGCCGACTGCGCGATGTAGGCGCTGAGCGAGACGGTGCCGAGCGCCTCGACGCCGTGCACGGAGGCGCTCAGCGCCCCGGGTGCGGCCCCGCGGCGCACCCGCTCGGCGAGCAGCGCCGCGGCGGCGGCGAGGCCGAGCGCACCGGCCAGGCCGGAGAGCTGGTGCAGCACGCCGAGCACGCCCAGCGTGACGGCGCTGTCGAGGTGGGTGTGGCCGGGGTCGAGCACCAGCACCGCGGTCAGCGGCACGGCGCCCAGCAGCCCGATCAGCAGGCCCCAGCGCGTGAGCGGGGTGAGCAGGTCGCGATTGGTCTCGACCTGCTCGAGCAGGTGGATGCGGGCCGCGATCGCGCCGAGCGCCATCGGGGTGAGCAGAGCGATGTCGGAGACGACGGCGAGGGAGATCTCGCGCACGGCCTCGACCGCGCGGATCTCCAGCGAGGCGAGGTAGGTGGGCGCCGAGGCCGCGGGGTAGCCGCTCTGCCCGGTCAGCCCGATGGTGCCGTCGACCCAGCCCCACACTCCGAGCGCCGGCAGGGCGAGCACGCCCGCCAGCGGCAGCGCGAACCGGTGCCGGGAGATCAGCAGCACCACGAACATGCCGATGATCGCGTAGGCGATGAGGATGTCCCCGGAGAACAGCAGGACGGCGTGGGCCAGGCCGATGCCGAGCAGCACCAGGTGGCGCCGCCCCATCCGTGCGGTGAACCGCCGCGGCCGCTCGCCGCGCTCCCGGGACCGGCGGTGCAGCACGCCGATGCCGTAGCCGAACAGCAGCGCGAACAGCGGGAAGCCTCGGTTGTCGGCCAGCAGCGCGACGAGCACGTCGACCGTGCGATCCAGGCCGGTGCCCTCACGCTGCTTCAGCAGCACCGTCCACTCCCGCCCGTGCAGCCAGCCCACCATGTTGGCCAGTGCGATCCCCAGCAGCGAGAGCCCGCGGGCGAGGTCCGGGCCGCCAGCGCGCTGCGCGAGGGGGACGGAGCTCATCACCGCACCCGCCGCAGCAGGGGGTGCGCGGCGCTGCCGGCCAGGCGGGTGCTCATGCGCGCCATGCTCCCACAGGGTGCTGGTCAGGCGCGGCGCACCCAGCGTCGGGCGCGGAGGACTAGGGCAGCGATCCCGCCGCCGAGGGCGAGGCTCACGGCGATTCCCTGCGCGGACTTCGCAGCGAGCGCGAAGGGCGCGTACGGGTCGTCATCGGTGCCCACGCGCAGCAGCAGCTCCGCGGTCAGCATGCCGCTCAGGGAGAGCACGACGCCGAGGAGGAGGCAGGTTCCGAGGTAGACCGCGACGGCCCGTCGGCCGGTGAGCCGGGCCCCGAGCCGGAACGCGTCCCCGCCCATCAGGGCGTGGGTCCAGGCAATCGCTCCGCTGAAGAGCCCGATGTCCACGAGATGGTCGCCGAGGGTGGGCGAGGCGGGGCCGGGGTCCAGCGACGTGGCCACCTGCAGGGTGCTCCAATGCCGCGTGCCGGGCGGCCAGTCGCTGAGCAGGATCACTCCGGCCGTGCCCAGGACGAGCAGGAGCTGCCCGCCGCTGACCAGCAGAGTGCGGGCGCGCACCGTGTCGGCGCGGGAGATCCCCAGCACGCTGCGCAGCTGCCGGCCGTCCTCGAGCACCGGATCTGCCAGATCCGCCGGGAGCCGAACAGCCAGCAGGATCAGCACGAATCCGAGCCGGAGGTCGAGATGGATCGCGCATTGCAGGGTCACCGTGATGAGCACCCCGTAGAGGGCGAGCAGGTGGCGGCACCGCCGCCACTCGTGGCCGATCGCGCGGCGCAGCGGGGTCGAGGGGCGCTGCCGCGCGGTGGTCAGGGCGCTGCCGGTCATCGTGAGACCTCCCGGAGGGTGAAGGTGAGGACGTCCTGGAGCGTGGGAGGGCGGAGGTCCATGAGGCCGTCCAGCCCGACCGCGTCCTCGGCCCGGACCAGGGCCTCGATCCGGTCCCCGCTGCGCCGGGTGCCGCGCAGCGCTGCGGTGTGCGGGGTGGAGGGCGCGGCGGTGACCATCAGGTGGTCCTCGAGCAGGTCGAGCGCACTGCGCTCGAGCACCACCCGCCCCTCGTGCACGAGCACGATGTGGTCCACGAAGCGGTCCATCTCGCCGAGGTCGTGGGTGGACAGCAGGATCGTGCGGTCGTCGCCGTCGGCGAGGTGCTCGCGCAGCTGGTCGAGCACCTCGGTGCGGGCCAGCGGATCCAGATGGGCGAACGGCTCGTCGAGCATCAGCAGAGTGGGCCGGATCCCGAGGGCGACGGCGAGCAGCAGCCGGGTGCGCTGCCCGGCCGAGAGGCGGCGCAGCTGCGCGTCCGGGCCGAGGCGTGCGCGGCGCAGCAGCCTGCCGACCAGGCGGGCGTCGTAGTCGGGTTCGGCGCGGCGCTGGGCGATCACGAGGTCGTCGGCGCTCCAGCGATCGGGCTGGAACGGGGTGTCGGGCACGATCGCGACGCCGGCGGGCAGGGCGTCCTCGGGGCCGCCGATCGGCACGCCCTCGACCTCGATGTGCCCGGCGCCCGGTGCGTAGGCGCCGCTCAGGGTGCGCAGCAGAGTGGTCTTGCCGGCACCGTTGGTGCCCACCAATGCGGTGACCTGGCCGCGGGGCACGTCGAAGGAGACATCGCGCAGCACGTGGCGCGTCGGGCGGGTCCAGCGCCGCGGGTCGGGGAGGTGCACGTCGAGCCCGCGCACCGCGATGGCGTCGTACCGGTGGCCGTTCATCACTCCCCCTCGAGCCGCTGCGCGAGGCGACTGCGCAGCTCTCCGTCGTCGATCCCCGCACCGCGTGCGGCGCGCACCGCCGCGTCGAGGGCCTCATCGATCTGTTCGAGGGCCCGGTGGCGCAGCTGGTCCGGGTCCTGGGCGCGCACGAACACGCCCTTTCCGCGCACGGCGTCGACGAGACCGTCCGCCACCAGCTCGTTGTAGGCGCGGGTGGTGGTGATGACGCTGACCCGCAGGTCGCGGGCGAGAGAGCGGATCGACGGGAGCGCCTCCCCCGCGGCGAGGTCGCCGGTGAGGATCGCAGCGGTGATGCCCTCGCGGATCTGCTCGTAGATCGGTGGGGACGCGGAGGGGTCGATCGGGATGTGCATCGCTCCCCTCCTCCACGAAGTGAACTTACTGTCTATAGACAGCATAGACAGTGGCGCGGTGGCTGCGTCAACCCTTCGACGCAGGGGCACGCATCGGAGCCCCACCTCGCGCAGGGGCGCCGGGACGCCCGACGAGGGTCGCGGGCATCGAGCGTGCGAGGACCTGCGCAGCACGGGGATCACCAGACCCATCCACATTTCTGGCATGGCCTTGACGTTGTTCTTCATCGCCGCGAGAAAGCCTTTTTGCATTCTGCGCGATCGTCGACGCGGCCGCTCAGGAAGACCCCGCTCCCCAACCCGCCAGGATCCCCGCAACCTCCGCAGCTCGCGGCGCAATGTCAGGGAGCCCAGGTCAGAACGCTGCTGGACGAGAGGGCGAGCCGATCACAACCCGCCCGACGAGACCCCAGGCGCCCGCACATCGGGCAGTCGGCCGTCCCCACGCTTCCTCCACAGCGGCCATCGATCCACATTTCCATCCACATTCTCCGGAGTTGTCCACAGGTTCGCCGACGGGGGTGGTTTTCAGTTTCGAACACGCATACGGTGGGGGACATGGATTCGACACCGATGCGCAGCGGGGACGGCCCCGGCGAGAACACCTCTCGCCGGGACATGGCCGCGCCGTCGGGAGATGTCCTCGAGGAGGTGCTGGGGCGCTTCGGCGAGATCGAGGCCGGCCCTGCGGCCCGCGCGCTGGTCGCACAGGTGCTCGCCGCGACCCTGATGGCATTCACTCGGACCCGCTCCGTGCGCGATCCGCTGCCGGACACCGCGCCCGACAGCGCCGAGGAGGCCCTCGCCGTCCTCGCCGGGATCGATCACCTGCGCGCTTCCCTCGCCGCGGTCGATGCGGCCTGGCAGGTCGCCGCCGAGGAGCGCATCCGGCGCGATGACGCCGCCCGGGGTGTGCCGTCCAGCCATCAGGGCCGCGGCGCCGGGCAGGAGATCGCGCTCGCGCGACGGGTCTCCCCGGTCTCCTCCTCGTTCTCCCGGGCGAAGGCGCGGCGGCTGGTGCAGAACATGCCCGGTGCCGTGGATCAGCTGTGGGCCGGTGCCATGACGGATCGACAGGCCTCGGCGATCTCCGGTGCGCTCGACGGCGCAGGTGCGGACACCTGCCGCAGGGTCGACGACCATCTGCGCGAGCATCCCGAGTTCCTGCAGGGCAAGGGCTACAAGCGTCTGCAGAGCGACATCAGGGACCTGGTGCAGACGCTGGAGCCCGAGACCTCCCGCGAGCGCGCGGAACGCGCCGCCCGCTCCCGGCACGTGACGATGACTCCGCTCGCCGACGGGATGGCACGCGTGACCGCCGTGCTGCGCGGGATCGATGCCGTCGCGCTGATGCACTCCCTGCGCACGCGCGCCGAGTCGCTCCGCGCCTCGGGAGCGAAGGACGCCCCGACCGCACTAGAGGCGGACCTGCTGGTCGATGACGTCCTCCGGGCCGCCCAGCGCGACGAGCAGCGCATCGGAAACGACGACACCGCG
>CAZHSL010000221.1:0-4857 GCA_964535185.1 uncultured Corynebacterium sp. | reverse complement strand
CCGTCGAGCGCCTCGACCTGGTCGAGGGTGCGGGGGTAGCCGTCCAGCAGGAAGCCGCGCTGCGCGTCGTCCTCGGCCAGGCGCGAGCGCACCATGTCGTTGGTGACGGAGTCCGGCACGTACTCGCCGGCGTCCATGTAGGACTTCGCCAGCACGCCCAGCTCGGTCTCGCCGGAGACGTTCGCGCGGAAGATGTCGCCGGTGGAGATGGCCGGGATGGACAGCTCCTCGGCGATGCGCACGGCCTGGGTGCCCTTGCCGGCCCCGGGCGGGCCGACGATCAGCAGGCGGCGGGCCGAGCCGGAGGCGGTGTCGGTGGAGGAGGTGGTCACCGGAGGATCCCTTCGTAGTGGTGCTGCTGGAGCTTCGCATCGATCTGCTTCACGGTGTCGAGGCCGACGCCGATGATGATCAGGAGGGACACGCCGCCGAGCGGGAAGTCCTGCGAGGTCCCGAGGTAGACGAGCGCGACCAGCGGGATCAGGCAGATCACCGCGAGGTACACGGCGCCCGCGGACTGGATCCGGTTGATCACGTAGCGCAGGTAGCGCTCCGTGGGCCGGCCGGCGCGGACGTTGGGGACGAAGCCCCCGTACTTCTTCATGTTGTCCGCGATCTCCTCGGCGTTGAAGGTGATCGACGTGTAGAAGAAGGCGAAGAAGATGATCAGGGTCACGTAGACGACGGCATAGATCCACGAGAAGGACATGCCCATGACCAGGTGCGCGTTGACCCACTGCACCCAGCCGGCCGTGGGATCGCCGAAGCTGGTGGCCATCTGCGGCAGCGCCAGGATCGAGGCGGCGAAGATGACCGGGATGACGCCGGCCTGGTTGACCTTCACCGGGATGTAGGTCGAGGTGCCGCCGTACATCCGGCGGCCCACCATGCGCTTGGCGTACTGCACCGGGATCCGGCGCTGCGCCTGCTCGACGAACACCATCCCGACCATGATCACCAGGGCCAGGAGGATCACCAGGGAGAAGGTGAGCCAGCCCTGCATCTGGAACACCTGGCCGAACGAGGCGGGGAAGCCCGCCGCGATCGACGTGAAGATCATCAGCGACATGCCGTTGCCGACGCCGCGCTCGGTGATCATCTCGCCCATGAACATGATCAGCACGGTGCCGACGGTCATGGTCAGCACCATCGTCAGCAGCGTGGGGATCGACTGGTCGGGCACCAGCTCGAGCTGGCAGCCCACGAAGAAGTTGCCCGAGCGCACCAGGGTGATGATGGTGGTCGACTGCAGCACGCCCAGGCCGATGGTGAGGTACCGGGTGTACTGGGTGAGCTTCGCGGTGCCGGAGGCGCCCTCCTTGTGGAGCGCCTCGAACCGCGGGATCACCACGCGCAGCAGCTGCACGATGATCGAGGCGGTGATGTAGGGCATCACGCCGAGGGCGAAGACGGACAGCTGCAGCAGGGCGCCGCCGGAGAACATGTTGACCATGCCCAGCACGTTGGATCCCCCGGCAGAGGCCGCCTGGTCTGCGCACCGCATCACGTTGGTGGCGTCGAAGCCCGGGGTGGGGACGAAGACGCCGAGGCGATAGACGGCGATCAGACCGAGAGTGAAGAAGATCTTCGCCCTCAGCTCGGGAGTGCGCAGCGCGCGCACGAACGAGTTCACCTGTTTCCCTCCTGGAGGTCCGGGGACGGGGCCCAGGGTGTCATGGCCCGTCCCGGTGCCGCGGGATCTGCGCGGCCGTCGGACCGGCCCCGATGCGACCACGGGATACGACGACGGGGCACCGCGTCGCAGAGTATTCTGCGCCGCGGTGCCCCGTCAAAAGAGACTCACGCGGTGGTGACGGACCCGCCAGCCGCCGCGATCTTCTGCTCCGCCGAGGCGGAGAACTTCTGGGCCGTGACGTCGAGCTTGACGCTCACCTCGCCGGAACCGAGCACCTTGACGGGCTGGTTCTTGCGCACCGCGCCCTTGGCGACGAGCTCCTCGACCGTGACGGTGCCGCCCTCGGGGAACAGCTCCTGCAGGGTCGCCAGGTTCACGACCTGGTACTCGACGCGGAAGGGGTTGGTGAAGCCACGCAGCTTCGGCAGCCGCATGTGCAGCGGGATCTGCCCGCCCTCGAAGCCGGCGGGCACCTGGTACCGCGCCTTGGTGCCCTTGGTGCCGCGACCGGCCGTCTTGCCCTTGGAGGCCTCACCACGGCCGACGCGGGTGCGCGCGGTCTTGGAACCGGGCGCGGGGCGCAGGTCGTGGAGCTTCATGACGGTCGGCTCAGTGCTCTGGGCCTGGTTGGTCTCACTCATGTTCAGTCCACCTCTTCGAACGTCACCAGGTGGGTGACGGTGCGGATCATGCCGCGGATCTCCGGGCGGTCTTCCTTCACCACGGTGTCACCGATGCGCTTGAGGCCGAGGCCGCGCAGGGTGGCTCGCTGGGTCTGGCTGCCGCCGATCTCGGATCGGGTCTGGGTCACCTTGATCTGCATCAGGCACCCACCTTCTCCGCGCGGGCCGCGGCGCGACCCTCGGCCTGTGCCCGCAGGAGCGGCGCCGGAGCGACGTCCTCGACCGAGAGGCCACGACGTGCGGCCACGGCCTCCGGCTCCTCGAGCTGCTTGAGCGCATCGACGGTCGCCCGCACGATGTTGATCTGGTTCGTCGAACCGAGCGACTTGGAGAGCACGTCGTGCACTCCGGCGCACTCGAGGACGGCGCGGACCGGACCGCCGGCGATCACGCCGGTTCCCGGGGCGGCCGGGCGCAGCAGGACGACGCCCGCCGCATCCTCGCCCTGGACCGGGTGCACGACGGTGCCCTGGATGCGGGGGACGCGGAAGAAGTTCTTCTTCGCCTCCTCGACACCCTTGGAGATCGCCGCAGGGACCTCCTTGGCCTTGCCGTAGCCGACGCCGACGGTGCCGTCGCCGTCACCCACCACCACGAGGGCGGTGAAGGAGAACCGACGGCCGCCCTTGACGACCTTCGACACGCGGTTGATGCTCACGACACGCTCGAGGAACGCCGACTTCTCGGCATCCTGCCCGCGGCCGCGGCCACCCTGGCGACCACCGCGGTCGCCGCCCTGGCGGCCGCGATCACTGCTGTTGTTGGAGTTGTCGTCCCGTCGGCCGGAGGCCGCGGGACCGTTGTTCCGCTGCTGTGCAGCCATATTCAGATCCTCTTCTCGTCCTGTGTCCGGGCGGCGATCACAGCGCCAGGCCGGCCTCGCGAGCGCCGTCGGCGACGGCGGCCACGCGACCGTGGTACTTGTTGCCGCCGCGGTCGAACACGACGGAGTCGATCCCGGCGGCCTTCGCACGCTCGCCGACCAGGGTCCCGACGGTGCGGGCCTTGTCCGACTTGCTGCTGTCCGAGCCGCGCAGGTCCGCCTCCATGGTCGAGGCCGACGCGATGGTCCTGCCCAGGCCGTCGTCGACGACCTGCACGAAGACGTGGCGCGCCGAGCGGGTGACCACCAGGCGGGGGCGCTGGGCGGTGCCGACGACGCGGCGACGGACCCGCAGGTGACGACGTCCGCGCGCACGCAGCTTGCTGCCGCGGTTGCCCTTGGTGTGCTTGAGTGCGTAACCCATGATCACTTACCAGCCTTTCCGGCCTTGCGGACCACGGTCTCGTCGGCGTACCGCACGCCCTTGCCCTTGTAGGGCTCGGGGGGACGGATGCCGCGGATCTTCGCCGCGACGTGGCCCACCTGCTGCTTGGAGATGCCCGCGACCGAGAACTTGGCCGGGGACTCGACGGAGAAGGTGATCCCCTCGGGGGCCTTCACCGTCACGGGGTGGGAGAAGCCGAGCGCGAACTCCAGGTCGGTGCCCTTCGCGGTCACACGGTAGCCCGTGCCCACGATCTCCAGCTTCTTCTCGAAGCCCTCGGTGACGCCGAGGACGATGTTGTTGACGAGCGTGCGGGTCAGGCCGTGCAGCGCACGGTTGTCCTGCTCGTCGTCGGGGCGACGCACGACGAGGGAGCCGTCGTCGCTGCGCTCGATGGTCAGCGGCGCGGGCACCTCGTGCGAGAGCTCGCCCTTGGGACCGGTCACCGTGACGGTGCGGTCCTCGATGGTCACGTTCGTGACGGCTGCCGGCACGGGGACCGGTCGGAATCCGATGCGGGACATAGCTGTTCTCCTCTCCCGCTCACCAGATGTAGGCGAGGACTTCCCCACCCACACCCTTCTTGGCAGCCTGACGGTCGGTCAGGAGGCCGGAGGACGTGGACAGGATCGCCACGCCCAGGCCACCGAGGACCTTGGGCAGATTGGTGGACTTCGCGTACACCCGCAGGCCCGGCTTCGAGATGCGACGGATCCCGGAGATGGCGCGCTCACGGCTGTCCGAGTACTTCAGCTCGAGGACGAGGTTCTTGCCCACCTCGGCCTCCTCCTCGGTCCAGCCGAGGATGTAGCCCTCAGCCTTCAGGATGTCCGCGATGCGGGCCTTCAACTTCGAGTACGGCATGGACGCGGTCTCGTGGTACGCCCCTGAGGCGTTACGGATCCGCGTGAGCATGTCCGCGATCGGGTCGGTCATGGTCATGTCTGTTGCTTCTTCCTCACCTGGTTTCCCTCGTGCGCGATGACTGCGACGAGGGACCTCTGGCGGTAGTCCTTACCAGCTGCTCTTGGTGACGCCGGGGAGCTCGCCGCGGTGAGCCATCTCGCGAAGGCAGACACGGCAGAGACCGAACTTGCGGTACACCGAATGAGGGCGACCGCAGCGCTGGCACCGGGTGTAGGCGCGGACCGCGAACTTGGGCTTGCGCTCCGACTTCTTGATCAGGGCTGTCTTTGCCATATCAGTTCTCCTTGAAGGGGAAGCCGAGCAGCTTGAGCAGCGCGCGTCCCTCGTCGTCGGTCTTCGCGGT
>CAZHSL010000220.1:0-4883 GCA_964535185.1 uncultured Corynebacterium sp. | reverse complement strand
CGGCCAGCAGCAGCATCACCACGTTGGAGGCCAGCGGGATCTCCTGGCCGGAGACCTGCACGACGAGGCTGACCAGCTGGTGCCAGGCCGAGGGGTAGTAGCTCTCGTTGCCCGGCAGAGCGGTCATCCCGCCGACCACCCAGGCGGAGGCGTCCTCGAGGCGCAGGACGTGGCGCACTGCATTGAGGTGGAAGACGTTGTCGTAGGTCTGATTGACGGCGCGGATCCCGCCCATCATCGTCAGCGCCTGCACCAGCAGCGTGCCGCCGCCCAGCAGCAGACCGGCAAGGAGTGCGCCCGCGCGGCCGCGCGGGGTGGACAGGATGCCCGTCGCGGGGAGCCCCGGCTCGTCCCCGGGCGCGGTCGGGGCATGGTCCGATGCGGCGACCGCTGCCCCGGCTGACGCCTCGGCCGACGACCGGCGCCGCCCCGGCAGCCACAGCGCCGCGCCGGCCAGCAGCCCCAGCAGCAGCGGGGAGGCGAGGGTCCAGGGGACCCCGAGCAGGTGACCGGCCTCGGCGGTGACCGCGATGATCAGCAGCGAGAACGGGACGGTCGCGACGATGGCGGTCAGCGGCCGCAGCCGCAGCGCGAGCACCGCTGGCAGCCCGGGGGCGCCGAGCACCAGCAGGGCCGCGACCAGGGTCGCGAGGATCCTCAGGATGTCCACGCGGGGTGCACCTGCTTCCTGCTCGAGCGGGCGCGAGCGGCCCCTGGTCCGGGCACATCGTAGCGGTCGCGACGCACCGGGACCCTGGGCGGCGGCGCGCGGGGCTCAGCCGGCCGTCGTCTCCAGCTCGTCCGTGACGGCCCCTGCCAGCGTCTCCTCGACGAAGAGCCTGCTCAGGTGGTTGTCGTCCATGTACACGTAGACGTCGCCGAGCACCGGGGAGCAGCGCCCGTCGGGACAGATCTGCGGTGTGAGATCGAGCAGGGTCACCGCGGCGCCCGGCCCCTCGAGCTCGGCGAGCGGGGCGGCCGGGTTCTCGGGGGCGAGCTTGTCCTCCGCGTCGGCCCCGCAGGCGTCGTCGGCCTCGGCCGGGGTGCCGCCGTCGTCGATCACGGCCTCCGCGCACTGGTACTGGTCCTCCTCCCAGCGGGGCGTGTCGCGCACGGCGAGCACGTCGATGCCGCGGTCCAGCAGCGTCTGCATCGCCGTGTCCGTACCCGCCGGGAGGGTCTCCGCGGGGCTGTCGGCGACCGTGCGGGTCACGGTCGTCATCACAGTCATGGGCCGGACTGCGTCGAGGTACTCCAGGACGTACTCGTCGTACCCCGCGCAGTACGGGTACCGCTCGGTGCCGGCGAGGTAGGCGCAGCCGTCCATCGAGAGGTTCACGATCTGCAGGTCGTTCTCCTTCGCCCAGGGGATGAGCGCGGGGATGAACTGGCGCGAGTGGGAGCTGCCCACCACCACGACGGTCCCGGAGGCGTCCGCGTCCGCCGGCAGCAGCTGCTGGCAGTTCACGTGACGGAACCCCTCTGCGGGCTTCCAGGGGCCGCCGCAGCGTTCGGGCAGGTCGGGCCATTGGGACCCCAGCTGCCAGCCATAGGGGCGCACATCGGGCGGGGCGATGGTGGCGGCCTCGTCGGTCGCGAGGCTCGGGGCGTCGGCCACCGGCGGCGGGGGCGGGGTGCGGTGCAGCACGGCCCACCAGCCGCCCGCGGCGCCGACCACGAGCGCGAAGCTCAGCGCGATGGCGGTCAGCGCTCGCCAGGGCCGCGCCTCGAGCCACCTCGAGCGGCGCACGGGGGAGTCCACCGCGCGGGTCACCAGCCAGGCCAGCAGCACCGACCCGGTCAGCACCGCCAGGCCGTCCAGCAGGCCCGCACGCGCCTGCCCGCTGTGGTGCAGCCAGATCACCAGGATCGGCCAGTGCACCAGGTAGAGGGCGTAGGAGATGTCACCGATGAAGGCTGCGGGGCGCGTGGACAGCAGCGAATCCACGCCCCAGCGGGTGCCGGAGTGCCCGGCGACCACCACGGCGCTCGCGGCGGCGAGCGGCCACAGGGCGATCCAGCCGGGGAAGAGCAGGGAGACGTCGACCAGGATCCCGCAGGCCAGCAGCCCGACGATGCCCGCCCACCCGGTGAGGGCGCGCAGGACGCGCAGCCGCGGCGGGGCCCCGTCCTCCGGGCGGCGCGCGCCGGTGAGCCGGTCCAGCACCGGCAGGGCCAGGGCCAGCAGCGACCCGGCGGCGAACTCCCACATCCGGGCAGCGGTGTCGAAGTAGGCGATCTGCTGCTGGGTCTGGGTGGAGAGGATCGACCAGGTCAGGGAGGCCGCCCCGATCACGGAGACGAGGGCGATGAGCGGGCGCCGCACCGACCTGCCCGCCCGGGCCCTGCGGGCCACCAGCAGGAACAGCAGCGGCCACACCACGAACGCCTGCCCCTGCACGCTCAGGGACCAGAAGTGCTGCAGCGGGGAGGAGCCGCCCGCATCTCGGGCGTGGTAGTCGACCTGCAGCAGCACCAGCAGCAGGTTCTCCAGATAGACGGCGGAGGCCACCGCCTCCTGCATGATCGTCTGCCACATCGAGGAGGGCAGGAAGGCGGCGGTGCCGGCCAGCACCAGCAGGATCGTCACCGCGGCGGGGGGCATCAGGCGCTTGAAGGTGTGCAGCCAGTAGCGCGGGATCCCCAGCGGACGGCCGCTCTCCAGCCGGCGCACGAAGGTACCGGTGAGGAAGAAGGCCGAGAGGAACAGGAACACGTCCACCCCGCCGGAGACCCGGCCGAGCCAGATGTGGTAGACGGCGACCAGGCCCAGCGCCACCGCTCGCAGCCCGTGCAGCTCGCGGCGGAAGGCGGGGCGGGCCCGGCGCAGCTCGCGGGCCGACGGGTCCGCTCCCGTCGCCGAGGGCTCCGGGGTGCGGGAGCGGACCTCCTCGCCGTGCAGACCCCAGGTGCCCGAGACGGAGCCGGAGGTGGACCAGGCGTCCTCCGCCTCCCGCTCGGCATGCAGCTCGATCGGGCCCTGCAACCAGTCGTCCAGGGACGAGGTCTGCGAGGGCAGCGGCCCGGCGATCCAGGCGGAGAGCGCCGAACCGCGGCCGACGGGCGCGGGCCGCGCGGTGGGTTCGGGCTCATGCCGCGCAGCGGGTTCGGGCGCGGGCCGCGCGGTGGGTTCGTCGGCGGTCTCCGGCTCCTGGGTCCAGTCCTCGAGCGAGTCGGCGAGCCGCGGTGCGGGCTGCTCCCATCCCTCCGCCGCGGAGGCGTGAGGGGCCCCTCCCTCGAGGGGCTCCGGAGCGCTGCGGGGATGTGGACGGCGACCTTCGTGACGGGGGTGCGGCGGATCACCGGGCGAGCTGATCGTGATCCCCTTCCGCGCGGCAGGTGACGTCGGCTGCCGTGGGCGGCCTGCTCCCGCGCCCCGGCGCTGCGTGGATCCTAGTGGATCGGGGAGGTGCGCTCAGAGGGCGGCGGCGGGACTGCGCCGCGAGGCCCGCACCTGCACCAGCACCACCGCCGAGAGCACCAGCAGGATCACCGCGCTGAGCGTCTGCACCGCGATCGACAGCCCGTTCCACAGCGCGTACACGTCGGGGGCGCCGCCGAGGATGAGCTGGAGCATCAGCAGGTGGACGGAGAGGGCGGTGAGGATCGCGTCCGCCCACAGCACGATCAGCACGGCCCAGGTCAGGCGCCGCGGCGCGGCGGCGGTCCGTGCGATCAGGAGTGCGCCCACCGGGACCAGGAGCACCCGGGCGATGCCTGCCAGGAGCGCCGGCACCCCGGCGAGGAGCGCGATCGCCGGGGAATCGGCGACGAGGAACCGGGCGACGAGCAGGTGGACGGGCAGGAGCAGCGCCGCCACGACGGCCAGGCCGCACAGGGCCGCGGCGAGACCCATCGGCCGTCCCAGGGCCCGGCCCGTGCCGGGCGCGGCCCCTCCCCGCACGGCGAGCAGCAGCGCGACCAGCCCCAGCCCGAGCGTGCACAGCACGGCGACCCCGGCCGTGGCCAGGGGGAGGAAGCGGGCCAGCGGGCCCGGCACGTCTCCCGGTGGCAGGGCCGCGAACAGGGTGCTGCTCAGCGTCGAGGAGAGCGGCTCCGTCAGCAGTGCGAGGGTCAGCAGCCCCAGGGCGAGGAGCACCGAGGTCGCGGTGCGGCCGTCGGCCGTGGTGGCGCGCCGGACCAGCACCACCACCGCCGCGGCCAGCAGCGAGGAGACCACCACCCCGGCGAACAGCGCGATCTGCGCGGCGATCTCCGCCGCCTCCGAGCGCCGCGCGGCCACCAGCAGCACCCCGTGCCCGAGCGTGAGCAGCACGTCGGCCGCTGCGAGCACGACGACGGCGAGGGCGACCGGTCGCAGGCCGGAGGCGCGAGGAGGCGAGGGGGTCGCGGCGGGGGAGGCGGGAGCGCTCATCGGCGGGCTCCTCTCGGAGGGCGGACGGCACGGGGCCGGGCGGGCAGCGGACGGGCGGCGGGCGGGGGCGACACGCCGATCCTAGGTGGACCCCGCTGCCCGCGCCGGGGGTTCCGTGGATCCGGGGCCGACATGGGATCATGGCGCGGTGACCTCTCCGCACGCCGAACCCCCCGCCCCCGCCCCGCCCGCCGATGCCGCATCACCGGGAGCGGACTGCGGGTTCGAGGTCCTCGCCCGGCACGGCGGGAAGGCGCGCGCCGGGGTGATCAGCACGCCGCACGGCCCGATCGCCACCCCGGCCTTCGTCCCCGTCGGCACCAAGGCCACGGTCAAGGCGGTGCTGCCGGAATCGATGCGCGACCTCGGGGCGCAGGCGCTGCTGGCCAATGCCTACCACCTCTACCTCCAGCCCGGTCACGACCTGGTCGACGAGGCGGGCGGGCTGGGCGCGTTCATGAACTGGCCCGGCCCCACCTACACCGACTCCGGCGGCTTCCAGGTGATG
>CAZHSL010000219.1:0-4884 GCA_964535185.1 uncultured Corynebacterium sp. | reverse complement strand
GGGGCGACATGAGAGAATGACGGCCATGTTGCGCTGGCTCACGGCCGGGGAATCCCACGGCCCCTCCCTCATCTCCCTGCTCGACGGCGTCCCCGCCGGCATCGAGCTGACCAGTGACGATCTGAAGGCGGCGCTCGCCCGGCGCCGGCTCGGCCACGGCCGCGGCAGCCGTCAGAAGTTCGAGCAGGACGTGCTGACGATCCACGGCGGTCTCCGCCACGGGCTCACCCTCGGCTCGCCGCTGGCGATCGAGATCGCGAACTCCGAGTGGCCGAAGTGGGAGAAGGTGATGAGCGCCGATCCGGTCCCACGCGAGGACCTGCTGATCGATGCCGGCACCGGCGACGAGCGCGAGATCGCCCGCAACCGCCCGCTGTCCCGCCCGCGCCCCGGCCACGCCGACCTCTCGGGGATGCTCAAGTACGGCCACGAGGAGGCCCGACCGATCCTCGAGCGCGCGAGCGCCCGCGAGACGGCCGCGCGGGTCGTCGCCGGCCGGGTCGCCGCCGCACTGCTCGAGCAGGCCGCCGGCATCCGCCTCGTCTCCCACACCCTGCAGGTCGGCACGGTGAGGATGCCCGAGGACGCGGCGCTGCCCGGCCCGGACGACGCCGCGGTCCTCGACGCCGATCCGCTGCGCTGCTTCCACCCCGCCACCTCGGCCGCGATGGTCGAGGAGGTCGACGCCGCGAAGTCCGACGGCGACACCCTCGGCGGCGTCGTGGAGGTGCTCGCCTACGGTGCGCCCGTCGGCCTCGGCTCCCACATCCAGTGGGACCGGAGGCTGGACGGCCGGCTCGCCCAGGCGATCATGTCGATCCAGGCCATGAAGGGCGTCGAGATCGGGGACGGCTTCGCGACCGCCGGCCGCCGCGGCTCCGCAGCCCATGACGAGATCCTCTCGGCCGACGGAGCCTCCGGCACCTTCCCGCGCGTGACCAACCGGGCCGGCGGCGTCGAGGGCGGGATGAGCAACGGACAGGTGATCCGGGTGCGCGGCGCCCTCAAGCCGATCTCCACCGTGCCGCGCGCCCTGCGCACCGTCGACGTCTCCACCGGGGAGCAGACCACCGCCAACCATCAGCGCTCCGACACCTGCGCCGTCGCACCGGCCGCCGTGATCGCCGAGGCCGTCGTGGCGCTCACCCTCGCCGACGCGCTGCTGGAGAAGACCGGCGGCGACTCCGTGGCCGAGATCCGAGCCCACCTGGAGGGGACCCGGGCACTGCAGTCGGCGCTGACCGACCGCCGGCCGGACCAGGCTCCGTGACCGGCCCCCTCGCCATCCTCATCGGCCCGATGGCCGCGGGGAAGACCAGCATCGGTCGCGCCCTCGCCGCCCGGCTCGAGGTCCCCTTCGCGGATCTCGACGCCCTGATCGTCGAGGCCGACGGCCGCTCGATACCGGAGATCTTCGCCGCCGACGGCGAGAGCGCCTTCCGGGAGCTCGAGGCGGCGACCCTCGCCCGAGCGCTGCGGGAGCACCCCGGCGTGCTGTCCCTGGGCGGCGGCGCCCCGCTGCATCCCGCCTCCCGCGAACGGCTGCGCGGCGCGCCGGTGATCTGGCTCGACGTCGACGAGGCCGTCGCCGCCCGCCGGATCGCGCACGGCGCGGGCCGACCGATGCTGCAGGGCGAGGACCCCATGTCCCGCTGGCGCGAGCTGGCCGTCCAGCGCGCCCCCTGCTACCGCGATCTCGCGGCGCTGCGCATCGACTCCGGCCACGGCACGCCCGCCGGCGTGGCCCGCTCCATCCTCCGCGCCCTGCGCGATGCCCCCACGACCCACCCCGAGAAGGAGAGCCCATGAGCACCACGGTCATCCCGGTGACCACCCCGACCGGCGGCTACGACGTGCACGTCGGCCGCGGCCTGCTCGCCGACCTCCCCACCCTCGTGCCCGAGCGCGTGCGACGGATCGTCATCGTGCACCAGCCGAGCCTGCGCGACGTCGCCGAGCAGGTGCGCGCCGCGATCGCCGAGACCGGCCGGCAGGCCTTCGCCGCCGAGGTGCCCGACGGGGAGGAGGCGAAGACCGCGCAGGTCGCCGGCTTCCTCTGGGGCGTGTGCGGGCAGGCCGAGATCGGCCGCGAGGATCTCGTGATCGGCCTGGGCGGTGGGGCCGCGACGGATCTGGCCGGTTTCGTCGCCGCCTCCTGGCTGCGCGGCGTCGACGTGCTCCAGGTGCCCACCACGGTCGCCGCGATGGTCGACGCGGCCGTGGGCGGGAAGACCGGCATCAACACCTCCGAGGGCAAGAACCTGGTCGGCGCCTTCCACCCGCCGATCGCGGTGGTCACGGATCTCGACGTGCTGGGCGGGCTCGGCGCGAACGACGTCGCCGCAGGGCTCGCCGAGGCCGTCAAGGCCGGTTTCATCGAGGACGCGCGCATCCTGGAGATCGTCGAGCAGGACCCGGCCGCGGTCCTCGACGTCACCACGGAGCAGTTCCGCGAGGTCGTCGAGCGTGCGATCCGCGTCAAGGCCCGCGTGGTCTCCGCGGATCTGCGCGAGTCGGGCGAGCGCGAGATCCTCAACTACGGCCACACCCTGGCCCACGCCATCGAGCGCAACGAGCGCTACCAGTGGCGCCACGGCGCGGCCGTGAGCATCGGGATGATGTTCGCCGCCGAGATCTCCCACCTCGCGGGCAAGCTCTCCGAGGCGGACGTCGACCGTCATCGCCGTGTCCTGACCTCCCTCGGCCTGCCCACCACCTACCGTGACCGGCAGTGGCCGAAGCTCGAGGACGCCATGAAGCGGGACAAGAAGACCCGCGCCGGCCTGCTGCGCTTCGTGGTGCTGGATCGGATCGGGAAGGTCTCCCGCCTCGAGGGTCCCGATCCGGCACTGCTGCTGTCCGCCTACGCCGCGATCACGGAGGAGTGAGCACCCGATGAGCGAACATCCCCAGGACGAGCCGACCCGGGACGAGCTGTCCGCGCTCGAGCAGGACACCGCCGAGCAGGACGCCGCCGAGCACCAGGCCGACGTGCGCCGCCGCACCGCGACCGTGCGCGGCATCGAGCTGGGCCGGGCCCGGCCGGAGATCATCGTCCCACTGGTCGGCGCGTACGAGGACGAGCTGCTCACGCAGGCCGAGGCCGCGGTGGGCACGCGGGCCCGGATCATGGAGTGGCGGCTGGACCGCTTCCGCCCGGATCTCGAGGACACCGCCGAGCACCGGGAGGCGGTGCTGGCCGCGCTGCCCGCGCTGCGCGCGCAGCTGGGCCCGGACCGGGCGCTGCTGGTCACCTTCCGCACCGAGACCGAGGGCGGCGGGAGGCCGATCGCCGATCGGGACCTCGGGATCCTGCTGGACGCCCTGATCAGCGGGCGCCGGGCCGGGACGCAGTCCGCCGTGGACCTGGTCGACATCGAGACGGCCCGCGATCCGCGGACGGTGCAGCGCGTGATCTCCGCCGCCCACCGCCACGGCACGGTGGTCATCGGCTCCTATCACGACATGGAGGGCACGCCGCCCGAGGAGGAGCTGGTGGAGATCCTCCGCGCCCAGCGCCGCCGCGGCGCGGACGTCCCCAAGGTCGCGGTCACCCCGCGCAGCGCACGGGACGTGCTCACCCTGCTCTCGGCGAGCCTCACCGTCGCGGAGGACCTCTCCGGCCCGCACATCGCGATCAGCATGGGGACTCTCGGGGCGAGCACACGGGTCGCCGCCGAGACCTTCGGCAGCGCGGCGACCTTCGCGACCGCGGGCGAGGGGTCCGCGCCCGGTCAGCTGCGGGCGGAGGACGTCGCGGGGATGCTGGAGCTGCTGCGCCCCTGACGCGCTCCCGGGGCCCGGTCAGCGGCCGTCGCCGCGCGGGTCCTCGTCCGCTCCGGCACGGTGCTCGTGCTCGGCCGTGCCGGGCAGGTCCTCGGCCTCCGTGTCGGACTCGCTGAAGATCCGCTGCTCGTACTCGACCGCATCGCCGTCGTCCGCGGCGGCGTCGGCGGCGAGGTCGTCGGCGCTCGGATCGAGCACCGGGATGGCGCCCGTCTCCAGCGCGACCCGCTCGCGCTCGTCCCTGCGGGTGCGGCGCACCAGGCGCTTCAGCTGCGCGGCGGACATCGTCACCTGCCACTCGCTGTGGCCCGGCAGCGTCCAGCGCCTCCACGCCGCGACCCCGGCGAGCAGCGACCCCACGGCGACGGCGATCAGCACCAGCGGCGAGGGCAGGCCCAGCGCCACGACCAGCCAGGTGAGGATCGCGGTGAGCAGCGCACCGGTCGCGTACAGCGGGCCGCCGCCGAAGATCGCGGGGATCCGCCCCACCAGCACGTCACGGATCACGCCGCCGCCGACGGCGCTGGTGATGCCGAGCAGGATCGCCGGGAGCACGTCCAGGCCGTACCCGAGGGACTTCGCCGTGCCGGTCGCCGCCCACAGTCCCATCGCGGTGATGTCGAGCACCGACACCAGGCGCCGCCGCCAGGGTCCGTCCGCGGAGATGACGAAGGAGAAGCCCGCCCCGCCCAGCGCGCACGCCAGGTACCACGGATCCGCGAACGCCGCGGGGACGCCGAAGGCCAGCACCAGGTCGCGCACGATGCCGCCGCCGAGCCCGGCGGCGATGCCGATGACCGCGAAGCCGACCGCATCGAAGTTCAGCCGCGAGGCGAGCGCACCGGCGGCGACCCCCATCACGAACACTCCCAGCAGGTCCATGGCGCGCAGCACGTCGTTCGTGATCAGCAGTTCGAGAGGGTCCACCCCAATACGGTACGACCCCCGTGTCACCAGCGGGAACCGTCGCGTGAGCGCTCTTACGGCCGTACCATCGCCTCATGCACCGCACCACCGCACCGCTGCGCCTCGGCCTCACCGGAGGCATCGGCTCCGGCAAGTCCACCGTCGCCGCGCTCTGGCGCGAGGCCGGGCACC
>CAZHSL010000218.1:0-4924 GCA_964535185.1 uncultured Corynebacterium sp. | reverse complement strand
CCGGGCACGCCGCCGGCGCCGTAGTTCTCGTCCCAGCTGCCGCCGATCGCGACCTTGTACGCGTAGTCGCCCGCGGGCAGGTCGAAAGTGGCCGTGAAGACTCCGGAGGCGGGGTCCTCGAGCAGCTGGGCGGCCTGGCAGTCCGGCTGCCAGTCGCCCGGGCAGCCCATCGCCGCGTTGTGCGAGCCGGGCACGGTCACGGAGTCCGCGCCGATGGCGCCCGCGTCCTCGCCGGACCCGGCCGCGGAGAGGTCCGCGCCGACGACGGCGGTGGTGGAGTCCGCGACCCGGTTCCCGGCCGCATCGGTGGAGACGGCCCGGTACTCGATCAGGGTGCCGGCCGGCAGCGCGGAGACGTCGTGGAACACGCGCGGGGTGTCGTCCTCCGCGGTGCCCAGCGCCGTCCACGCCACCTGCCCGGCGAGGCGGTAGCTGACGGTGGTCTCGGCCCACCGGTCCGCGGCGACCACGGCGCTGATCGGGGCGAGGCCCTCGACCTTCCCGCCGTCGGCCGGGGCCAGGGTGATGCTCTGGGCGTCGCCGGCGGCGGCGACGGGCGCGTCGGCGACCAGCACCACGGCGTCGAGCGCGGGCACGGTGAGCTCGACGGTGCCGTCGGCCGCGGCGGTCACCGGGGCGTGGTCGCCGTACAGCGGCGAGTAGGTCGCGCCCGGGGTGAGGGTGGTGAGGGTGAGCGTGCGCGCCTCGGGGGCGTTGTTCAGCGCCACCAGGTGCTCGACCTTCTCCTCACGGTCCACCCGGGCGAACGCGTACACGCCCGCGCCGTCGGCCGCATGCAGTTCGATCTGTGCGCCGGTGGCGAGCGCGGGGGTGCTGCTGCGCAGCTGCGCGAGCTCGCTGATCAGCGGGTACAGCTGGGCGTCGGTCGAGAAGTGGTCGCCGTCGCCGTAGGGCGTGCCGTCGATCAGGTCGTCGTCGAGGTAGGAGGGCACCTGGCTGGCGAACATCGACTGGCGGGCGTCCTTGTCGTTGCCGTCGCCCACGAAGCCCTGCTCGTCGCCGTAGTAGATCACCGGCTGGCCGCGGGTGAGCAGCATCGTCTCGTGCGCGAAGGCGGTGCGCTCGGCGAGCCGGTCGGAGCCGGCCAGCAGGTTCGCGATGCGGCCCATGTCGTGGTTGCCCACGAAGGTGGGCAGGTCGGCGGCGGAGGAGCCCGGAGTCGTGTAATAGTCATCGGCGGCGAACAGCCCGGACATGCCCTGCGCGGTGTTGCCCTTGGCCCAGTTGGTGGCGGAGGACTGGTAGGCGAAGTCGAGCACCGAGTCCATCTCGGTCTCGCGCACGTAGGGGGAGAGCTTGGTGGCGTCGGCGTCGTACACCTCGCCGAAGGTGAAGAACTGCTCGCCGGCCGGGGTCGCGCCCTGGTGCTCGACCAGGGTGTCGGTGAAGGATTGCCAGAACGCGAAGTCCACGTGCTTCGCGGTATCGATGCGGAACCCGTCGATCCCGAAGTCCATCCAGGTGGTGTAGATGTCCTCCATCGTCGCCAGCACCCGCGGGTCCTCGGTCATCAGGTCGTCCAGACCGTCGAAGTCGCCGAAGGTCACGGACTCGCCCTCCCACGTCGAGTTGCCGCGGTTGTGGTACATCGTCACGTCGTTCAGCGCCTCGGGGACCATCTGCGGCTGGTCCTCACCGCGCACCGGGGTGTAGGGGAACGAGGTGGCCGGATCCATCGCCGGGAAGTCCGCGGACTGCGCCGTCGCGGTGACGTCCACCGGGTTGCCCGCTGCGTCGAGGTACGGGGAGGTGGCCTGGTCGACGTAGCCGTACTGCCCCTCCTCGTAGTCGATGAGGTCCGCAGTGTGGTTGGTGATGATGTCGAAGTAGACCTTGATGCCGCGCGAGTGCGCGTCCTCGATCAGCGCCTTGAGCTCCTCGTTGGTGCCCAGGTGCGGATCGATGGTGGTGAAGTCGGTGACCCAGTAGCCGTGGTAGCCCGCGCTCGCGTTCTCGCCCTCGCCCTGGACGGGGTTGTTCGTGAACGAGGGGGTGAGCCAGATCGAGGTCATCCCCAGGCCCTCGATGTAGTCGAGCTTCTCGTGCAGCCCGGCGATGTCACCGCCCTGGTAGAAGCCCTTGTCGGTGGGGTCGAAGCCGTGATCGAGGCGGTCGCCCTCGATGCCACCGGTGTCGTTCCCGGGGTCGCCGTTGGCGAAGCGGTCGGTGAGCACGAAGTAGAAGATCTCGCCGCCGCCGGGGTGGCGGTAGGGGGCCGACGAGAGGGCGTCGTCCTCCTGCGTGTACTCCCCGCCCTGGTCGGCCAGGGCGACGGAGAGCCGTGAAGTCGCCTCGTCGAAGCGGAAGGTCACGCGGGTGGGGGCGGCGACGGCCAGCGGGATGTTCTCCTCGCCGCCGTCCAGGCCGTAGGCCTCCTCCCAGCTGCCGCCGATCGCGGTCTTCGCCTCGTACTGCCCGGCGGGGATCTCGAAGGTCGACTCCCACTTCCCGGCCACGTCCGTCGGGGCGAGCGCGGTCGCCTCGCACGCCGGGTCCCAGTCCGCCTCGCAGCCCAGCTCGTCCTGCAGGGAGCCGGTGAGCACCGGCTGGTCCGGGCCGACGGCGTGGACCAGCGGCGCGGTGGCGAGGATCGTGGCCGACGCCATCAGCAGTGCGGTGAGCACCGCGAGCAGCCGACGGGAGGCGTGGGGACGGGTGGGACGGTCAGGCGGGGGGAGGGACATGCGAGGACTCCTCTGTCCGGGCACAGGCGCCGGCCGGGGCCGACGGGGGAGGGCGTGCAGGGGCCGACGAGGATCAGCCATTCTGCAAGAACTTGCATTGCGTTCGCCGCAACCGTGCGGCGTTCACCGACTCCACCGTAGGCGGCGCAGGTCACACGCTCAAGGGGAGGGGTGGATTCTGCAAGAACTTTCAATCCGCGACGGCGCCGGGTGCTGCGCCGGGGAGCGGCCCCAGAACGCCGGGGCCTCAGAGCACCAGAACCTCGGGCGCCATGGCGAGGGTCGCCGCCGTGGTGAGCACGGCGTAGCCGGTCAGCACCGTGCACAGCAGCCACTCGCGCGCACTGCCCGCATCGCCCAGCACCGGCACCGCGACGTCACCGCTTCGCTGCCAGAGCAGGGAGGCGAGCCGCCTCGGGGGCTTGATCGTCAGCGGCCAGGTGGGGAAGGGGATCCCATCGGTCGTGAGCAGATCGCCCACCAGGTGGGCGAGCGCGCCCACGGCCACGGCGGCCGGGAGCCAGAACGAGGTGTCCGGTGCGGTGACCGCCACCAGCAGACCGGCGACGAGGCCCGCCACCCAGGGCAGCAGCCGCCCCTCGACTGTCTTCAGCGCGCGGGTGCCGAGCGCGCACAGGATCGTGATCAGCAGCGCGGCGCCGGCCTCGATCTCACCCAGCACCGGCACCCGCACCTGCCAGTCGAGCCCATTCACGAACGCGGCCAGGGCGGTGAACGCGACGACCGCCAGCAGCGTGTGGGTCGCTCCGCGGTGCCCGGCCGCCCGGCTGACCGCGCGGGAGAGCGTCCTGGTGAGCAGGCCCCCGGAGCGGGAGACGGTGGCGCCGGGGTGGTCGATGTCCGGCAGCAGGGCGGCGCCGGTGGCGACCACGGCCCCGGCGAGCACCTGCTCGGAGCTCAGATCCCACAGGCCCAGCCCCGCCTGGTGCCCGCACACGGTGGCGGAGCCGGCCAGGGCCATCCAGGCGGCGGTGCCGCTGATCGCGTGGTGTCCGCCCATCATGGGCATCGTCCTCCTCGGGAGTCCGTTTGTGCGGCCTCACCAGGGGAAGGTTGCGGACGGATCCGCTGGTGGGACGTGCGAGGTCACCGGGGGAGGAGGGCCGGGAGGAAGCGTACCGGCGGGTGGGGACGCACGAGCCTCCGCGGCTCGGGCATCAGTCCGCAGCCTCAGTCCAAAGATGGCTGGACGTACTCGTGCTGCAGAGCGGTCACCGCCGCGATGTGAGCGAAGTCGTGGTCCGTGGCCAGCACGGTCGCGTCATTGCCGAGGGCGTAGCCCGCGATGAGGTTGCCGTCGACCATCGCGCTCTTCTGCTTCGAGGCGATGAGGCGGCGCAGCGCGAGATCGAGGACTGCGCGGGCTGAGTCGGCGAGAGACCGACCGGTCGGGGCCCGGCCCCAGCTCTTCTCCTCACGGCCACGGGTGCCTACGTTGGGGTGCCCAGCCGAGAACGTCCTGCAGGATCCGTTACCGTGCCGCGCGCCGCGCGGTGCTCGAGGGTAGCGCACCATGAGAATCGCCGTCGTCGGAGCCACCGGGAACGTCGGGACCGAGGTGCTGTCCGCACTGGGTCGTCGCCCGGAGGTGACCTCGGTCCTGGGCATCGCACGCCGCCTGCCAGAGACCTCCGCGCAGCCCTACTCCGGTGCCGAATGGGCGGCGGTCGACATCGGGGCCGCGACCACCGCGCAGGAAGCCACCGAGCAGCTCACCGATGCCCTGCGCGGAGCGGACGCCGTGATCCACCTGGCCTGGCTGATCCAGCCGAACGATCATCGTGAGCTGCTGCGACGGGTCAACGTGGAGGGGACGCGGCACGTCGCGCAGGCGGCCGTCGAGGCCGGTGTGGGCACCCTGGTGGTGGCCTCCTCGGTCGGTGCGTACTCGCCGTCCCCGGGCCGGGAGGCCCGTGACGAATCCTGGCCGACCACTGGGGTGCGCACCTCCCACTACAGCGTCGACAAGGTCGCGCAGGAGGGTGTGCTGAATGAGATCGCTGCCGCCCACCCCGAGCTCACCGTCACCCGCCTGCGGCCCGCGCTGATCTTCCAGGGCGAGGCCGGCTCGGAGATCCAGCGGTACTTCCTGGGCGGGTGGATGCCCGTGCAGCTGCTGCGGGCGGGGCGCCCGCCGCTGCTCCCGCTGCCGCGTGGCCTGCGGTTCCAGGCCGTGCACGCGCAGGACGTCGCGGAGG
>CAZHSL010000217.1:0-4951 GCA_964535185.1 uncultured Corynebacterium sp. | reverse complement strand
CCCGCTCCTCGACGGTCTCCATCCGCGACCTCGCCGCGAAGTACGAGGACATCCTGTTCGCGGCCCGCCCCGCCTGGCTCGCCTCCCCGTACCTGGTGCCGCAGGTGATCCCGCGGGGCCGGCACTTCGACGTGGTGATCGTGGCCGATGGCGGGCGCCTGCCCACCGCCGCCGCGCTGCCCTCGATCGTCCGCGGCGAGCAGACCGTCGTCGTCGGCGATCCGCTCGAGTACGGCGGGGATTCGGCGCCCAGCCTGCTGGACGACATGCTCCGGATCGCCCCGCACGTCGAGATCCTGCGGGACCCGCACCCGGCCGCCGAGGGGCTGCGCGGCTTCGCCCAGCGCCGCGCCCTGAGCGGAGAGGTGATCGCGGTCCCCAGCCCCATCGCCCCCGAGCAGGACCGCCTGGTCATGGTCGAGAACGGGCGCGGACTGGTCACCGAGGGCATGGAGTACGTCGAGAGCACCGAGGCCGAGCTGCGCCGTGTCACCGATCTGGTGATCGAGCACGCCCGCACCCGCCCGGAGCGCTCCCTGGCGGTGCTGACCTTCACCGAGGACCATGCGCGCCGCCTGATGGAGCGGATCATGAACACCGTCTCGGTGATCTCCGAGCTGCGGGACTACTTCGATCCCGGGGCGAAGGAGGTCTTCACCGTCCTGCCGGCCGACCAGGCCACCGCCGTCGTGCGCGACGACATCATCGTCTCGGTCGGCTTCGGCAAGACCCCGCACGGCCGCCTGCTGCACCGCTTCGGTCCGCTCTCCGAAGCGGGCGGGCGCAAGGCCCTGGCCACCGTGATCACCCGCGCCCGCGGCCGCACCACCGTGGTCTCCGCGATCGGGGTGCAGGACCTCGACCACGCCCGCCTGCGCTCGGACGGCGCCCGCGACCTGCGCGCCATGCTCTGGGTGCTGCAGGGTGGTCCCGACGTCCCGGTGGTCCCGCACGTCGCCGCGCTCACCGGCAGCATGGACGAGATCGCCCCGCCGGAGCCGCAGGAGGTGGCCCTCGCGCCCGCCGCCGCCACGCCCGCCGAGGAGGAGCCGGCGGTCGAGACCGCCCAGGAGATGTCCGACGAGGACCTGGACGCGGCGATCGAGGCCGCGATGGCCCGTCGCTCCGCGGGCTCGGCGGACAGCGCCGAACCGGCCGAGGACGGCCCGGACGGCGAGGACCAGGTCGCGGAGGCCGCGACCGACGCCCAGGAGACCGACGAGGACGCTCCGGAGCCCTCCGAGGACGAGGCCTCCCCGGCGACCGCACCGGAGGAGGACGCCCCGCCGCCCGCCGAGGAGCCGCGCGGCCCGCGGAGCCTCGAGACCGACGCCCTGGTGCAGGACCTCGCCGACCGGCTCTTCCGCCTCGGGCTCGTCGTCGAGCGCGACTTCGGGCTCTCCGGCGACCGGATCGAGCTGGCGCTCGGCCACCCGGACATGCCCGGCCGGATGCTGCTGGCGGTCGACACCGACGGCGCGCACTACGTCGACACCCCCAGCCAGCGCGAGCGCGACCGGCTGCGGGCCGAGCGCCTCGAGGCCGCGGGCTGGGCCACCGAGCGGGTGTGGTCCTGGGCGCTGTTCATCGACCCCGACGGCGAGGCCGAGCGGATCCGCCGCGCCGTGGACCGGGCGCTGCGCCTGGTCCGCAGCGAGGAGAGCTCGGACTCCCCGGCGGGGGTGGGCACCATCCGCCACCGTCTGCCGCGCCCGCAGATCCCCGCCGGCCATCCGCTGTCGTTCTACTCGAGCGACGACTTCGACGCGGTGGTCGAGTACATCTGCTCCGACGGGCGCGCCCGCCTCGAGGAGCACCTGGCCACCGAGGTGCGCAGCTTCCTGGGGTTCGAGCAGCGCTCGGTGCTGCTGGACGTCTCCGTCTCCAGCGCCATCCGCCGCTACCAGGAGCGCCAGTGAGCTCCGAGAGCGGCGGCCGGGGCGCGGCCGGCCGGCCCCGCCGCGTCGTCATCTCCTCGGTGACCGGGAAGCCGATCCCGTGGGACGAGTCCGAGGAGCCCGGCGCGGGCCGGTCCTCCGCGCAGGAGCGTCGGCCGATCCTGCCCGATCGCGTGGACGAGGACGCCCCGGAGCCCGGTGCCGACGAGTCCAACGACGCCCGCATCGCCGGGGACGTGCCGCCGCACTGGGGCCGGGGGCGCTGAACCGGGCACCTCGCGCCGCAGCAGTGCACGGGTGCGCCGCCGCGCGGCAGCGCTCAGTGAGCGCACAGGAGCAGACCCTCCTCAGCGCGGGGCTCCTCGAGCAGCGCCGCGAGATGGCTGTTCCCCGCAGCATCGACCGCGTGGGCGAATGCCTCGCCCGACTGCTGTCGCGCACGGGCCCGCCGGGTCGACTCCTCGGCCGAGGTGCTCAGCCGGTGCAGCACCACCTCGGCGCCGGACGCTCGTGCATGCGCCACCGCCCAGGCCCGCCGTCGCCGGGACCAGGAGTTCCAGTCCAGCACCGCATCCGACCCGGTGCGCAGCACCTGCTCTGCGAGGTCCCCGATGAGGTCCCGCACCTCGGCGGCTCGTTCGCCGTAGGCCTCCTCCTCCAGACCGATCCCGGGATGCAGCCGCATCATCCACTCGTCGAGCGTGAAACGCACAGCGGGCGTCTGCTCGGCCAGTCGGCGGGCGAGCGTGGATTTCCCGGAGCCGACCAGACCGAACAGCAGGTGGAGACGAGGCGGTGACGAGCGGGGGCGGGGGAGGCCGGACATGGCACGGAGCCTAGCGGGCTTCCAGGCAGCGCTCCGTAGGCTGTCACCATGACAGATGCCGCCGCCCCTCCCGCGTCACAGCGCGCCCCGGAGCTCCCGCGGCACCGCAACCCGATCGGCAATCTGCTGCGCGGCGCCCTCATCGGCGTGGTCGAGACGGTGCCCGGTGTCAGCGGCGGCACGGTCGCTCTGGTCACCGGTATCTACGACGAACTGATCGGCGCCGGCCACGAGATGACCGCGGCGGCACGACGCCTGATCACGGGGCCGGACCGCCTCGCCGGAATGCGCACCCACCTGCGCGCCCTCCCGTGGATCCTGGTGATCCCGCTGCTGATCGGCATGGCTGGGGCGGTGCTCACCGTCGCCGGTCCCGTCAGCCGGCTCGTCGAGCAGCATCCGCAGACGATGCGTGCCCTCTTCCTGGGGCTGGTGGCCGGCTCCGTGCTGGTCCCCGTGAGGCTCTCCGGCGGGAGATGGCGCCTGCCCGAGCTCCTCCTCTTCGTCGCGGGCGCGATCGCAGGAGTGGTGCTCACCTCCCTGCCCAGCACCTCCGTCGAGCCCAGCCCGTGGATCGTCGCCCCGGCCGCGGCGATCGCCGTGTGTGCGCTCGTGCTGCCGGGCGTCTCCGGCTCGTTCCTTCTGCTGAGCATCGGTCTCTACCAGCCCACCCTCCAGGCCGTCGACGAGCGGGACCTGCGATACATCGCCTGGTTCGGACTCTGGGCGTTCGTGGGGCTGGTCGTCATCGTGCGGGTGATGAGGCACCTGCTGGTCGCTCACCACCGCGGCACCATGGTGGTCCTCGCCGGAGTGATGATCGGTGCGCTGCGCAGCCTGTGGCCCTGGCAGGACGATGCGGGAGCCCTGCACGCGCCCGGTGCGGACTGGCCGCTCCTGCTGGCACTGGCCGTGGCAGGGGTGCTGGCCGTGCAGCTGCTGGTGCTGGTCGAGGCGCGCACGGTGGCCCGTGCAGGAGCCCGCGCCGCAGCGTCGGGCGAGGGAGTCTCGGGTGAGGACAGGACCGATCCGGCACGTCCCGCGGGGCGCTGAGCGCGTCACCCGTACCCTGGTGGGCATGGACGATCCCACTGCACAGAACCCTGAGCGGAGCGCCGCGCCGGAGGCCCACCCCGACCTCTCCGACCTCCGCGTCGCCGTGATCGGCGCCGGCAACATGGGCGGGCCGGTCGCCCGCACGATGCTCGCCGCCGGTGTGCGAGCGGAGCACCTGCGGATCGCGAACAGCAGCCCGGACAGCAGCCGCCGGGCCGCCGAGGAGCTCGGCGCGACCGCAGCCGCCTCGCCCCAGGAGGCGCTCGCGGAGGCCGACGTGGTGGTGTTCGGCGTGAAGCCGTACCAGATCCTCGACCTGGCCGCCGAGCTGCAGGACGCGATCCCGGCCGACGCCGTGGTGGTCTCCCTCGCGGCCGGGACGACCCTTGCGCAGCTCGAGGCCGCCCTCCCGGAGAGGCGCGCCGTGGTGCGGGCGATGCCGAACACCCCGATCTCGGTCGGGGAGGGGGCCGTGGGCCTCATGCGCGGCAGCGCCGTGGCCGATGCGCAGCTCGAGCTGCTCCACGCGCTGTTCGCCGAGGCGGGGGTCGCGGTGGACATCACCGAGGACCAGGTGCACGCCTTCATCGGCGCGGCCGGCTCGCTGGCCGGATTCGCCTTCGCGATCATCGAGGCGATGACCGAGGAGGCCGTCCGGCAGGGACTGACGCGCGACCTCGCCGACACCCTCGTGCAGCAGACCATGCGCGGCGCGGCGACCATGCTGCGCGAATCCGGTGTGCACCCCGCCGTCGCGAAGGCCGGGGTGTGCAGCCCCGGCGGCACCACCGCGGAGGGCTACGCCGCCTTCGAGCGCGAGGGCGTGCGGGCCGGGCTGGCCGCGACGATGGCCGCCGCGGCAGGCAGGTCGCGCGAGCTCGCCGAGGGCTGAGAGCCGGGCTCAGGTCCGCTGCGAGAACTTCTCGATCAGCTCCGTGCGGCCGGAGACGATCAGCAGGTCGTGCGCGGCCACCATCGTCTCGGGCACCGCATAGGTGAAGTCCTTGCCCGGGGATTTCACGCCCACCACCGTCACGCCGTGCCGTCGGCGGATGTCGGAGTCGGCGAGCGTCATGCCCTGCACCTCGTGCGGCGGGCGCATCTTGACGATCGCGAAGTCGTCGTCGAACTCGATGAAGTCCATCAGGCGCCCGTTGACCAGGTGCGCGAC
>CAZHSL010000216.1:0-4982 GCA_964535185.1 uncultured Corynebacterium sp. | reverse complement strand
CTCCCCCATCCGGGTCAGCTCCTCGGCGAGCAGCTCGACCACCTGGGCGGTGCGGCCCGGCCGGCAGGCGGCGTACATGCCGAACAGCCCGGCATCGCGGTAGCCGGCGCTGAAGGAGTACACCGAGTACGCCAGGCCCCGCTGCTCGCGGATGTTCTGGAACAGGCGGGAGGACATGCCCCCGCCGAGGATCGACATCAGCACCGACAGCGCGTGGCGGTCCTCGCTGAGGGCGGTGATCCCGTGGCCGCCGAGGTAGATGTGGTTCTGCTCGGTGGGGCGGCCGAGGCGGTGCGGGGCGAGCGCGGCGACCTCGGAGGGGGCGGGGCCGGTCGCGGCCCGGGCGGGGTCTCCGCGTTCGGTGCGGGGCCGGGCGTCCGGCAGCGCTCCGTCGGCCAGCTGCCAGCCGCCGCGGCGCAGCCCGGCCGCCAGCAGGGCGGCGAGCTCGTCGTGCTCGAGATCGCCGACGGCGGTGACCACCAGGTTGTCGGGTCGGTAGTGCTCGGTGAAGTGGGCGCGCACGTCCTCGATGCCGAGCGCCTCGACGGTCTCGGCGGTGCCGCCGACGGGCCGCCCGAGCGCCGTGTCGGGTCCGAGCACGTCGGCGAGGAAGGTCTCGTAGCCGACGTCGGTGGGATCGTCCTCCGCCATCGCGAGCTCCTCGAGGATGACCTCGCGCTCCGTGGCCAGGGCGTCCTGCTCGAGCAGGGACGCGGTGATCATGTCGGTGAGCACGTCCACGGCCATCGGGATGTCCGCCGAGCGGACCCGGCCGTAGTAGAGGGTGTGCTCCTTGGCGGTCAGGGCGTTGGAGTCGCCGCCGACCTCGTCGAAGGCGGTGGCGATGTCCATCGCGCTGCGGCGGCGCGTGCCTTTGAACAGCAGGTGCTCGAGCACGTGCGTGGAGCCGGCGTGGGCCGGGGACTCGTCCCGGGAGCCGACCGGCAGCCAGAGCCCTATGGTCGCGCTGCGGACGCTGCGGTCCCTCTGGGTCAGCAGTCGCACGCCCCCGGGCAGGATGCTGCGGCGCACTCCGGTGGCAGGGTCCAGCAGCACGTCGGAGGCGGGGTCGTCATAGGTGAGGTCAACAGGCATCGCTCGATTGTTCCACGGAGCGGCGCGTCGCCCCGGGGAGACCTCCCTCACCTCACTCCTCGTCGGGAGACCGACGCTCCCAGAGCAGCTCGAACCACATCTCGGTGCCGTCGTCCAGGGTGACCACGTCGAACGCCGAGTCCCGGGTACGGGACAGCTGCTGGGCGCGCACTGTGCGCCCAGCGCTCTCGACGAGGTCGTACTCGTCCTGCACCCGGAGCACCGGTATCGGCTCCTCCTCGCTCCCGGTCCCGCCGGCACGCAGTCCGGCGAGCGCGAGGCGCGCGAGTCGGCGGTGCCTCTCGGCTGCGGCGGTGTCCCCGAGCCGGTCCAGCGCCCGAGCCAGCCGGGTGTGCAGGCGTGGGCTCAGCAGCGCAGCGGGCAGTTCGTCGAAGAGAGCACGGACCTGATCCGCGGGACGGTGCTCAGCGGTGTCCGGGAGCAGGAGATGCGGGTCGTAGCGAGGATGGCGCAGGATCCGCTGCTGGACCTCCTCGCGTCCTGCCGTCGACGGCTCCTGGAGATACTCCTCGAACACCTCGCTGAAGGTCCTGTTCATCGCCCCTGCCTCTCGGCCTCGTCGTCCATCATGCAGAGCAGGAGGCTCCGCGAGCGCTTGCCCGTCGTTCCGTCACGGCATCTCCATCGGCGACCACTCCTGGCCGTCCCACACGATCACGCCCCACCAGCGGGTCACCGCATAGAGGGTGCCGTCCGGACCCCACGCGGTGCGCCCCACCTCCCCGGGGACACCGATGTCGGGAATGAACTCGGGCAGGTCGATGCGCTCGGGGGCCGCGAGGCCCGCATCCCAGAGCTCGACACTCTCGGACTCTCCGCCGGAGACAGCGATGCGGCCGTCCGGACCCGTGGCGATGAACTCGGGCACGGAGATCCCCGAGTCGACTCCCGACGCACACCCGGAGCCCAGGTCCGCCGGCTGGAGCCTGCCCTCCTCACCCACTCCGACGAGCACACGGCCCTGACCATCGAGTGCGATCCCCACCGCGTTCTCCGAGCAGCCCTCGAGGGTCGTGACACGGTCACCGGTGCGCGCATCCCACAGCTGTGCGCCAGCCCCTTCGACCGCGACGGCGAGGTGCGAGCCGTCCTCGGTGTATGCAATGGCACCCGGTCGGCCGGAGCGAACGTTCAGCACCGGGGACGGTGAGCAGTCGCCGTCTTCGATGGACCACAGACGCACCGTCCCATCGGTGCTGAGGGAGGCCAGCTGCTTCCCGTCCGGTCTGAAGACGAGGTCCCGGATCTTGAACGTTCTCCAGCGGGTCGCGCCGGTATGACCTCCAAGGGTCCACAGCACCTCACCATCGGGGCTGGACACGTGCATGACGGACTGGGAGGCGGTGGCCAGCAGATCTTCGCGAGGATGCCACGCGATCGCACCGGTCATGGTGTCGTCGAAGCGGGTGATGATCTCACCGGTTGTGGCGTCCCAGATCGTCGTGCCGGCCGTCTCGCTCTCCGACAGCGACTTGCGGTGCCACCATTCATGGGCCGCGACACGGGTGCCGTCCGGAGACACCGCAAGACCGAGGAGCCCGAGCTGCGGCTGACGTCGCAGCGGCTCTGCCCCGATGAAGGGGAAGGTGTGGACAGGCCCGGTATCGACCTCCTGCTCTCCGGCCAGGCACACGCTGGACGGAGTCGCGCCGCAGGCGCTCAGTACCCCGGCCCCGGTCAGCAGCCCGGCGCCCAGGAGTGTGCGCCGCCTGAGATCTCTCATCACTCGCTCACCGGACACCGGCGTCGCGCTGCGCCTGTCGAAGGTCCTCGACGGTGAACTCGTCAGCGAACTCGTCCTCACGCTCACGGGCGTCGACCTCGACCTCCTGGTCTCTGTATTCCTGCATCTGCTCTTGGTACTCAGGGGCGTCACGATCCCCCGTGGGCGGGAATTCGTAGTTCCACGGCCGGAACTCGTGCCGCCACTGCTCGATCTCCTCGCGTGTGAAGCCGTACTCCTCCTCCACCTCGGCGTACTCCTCGCTGTTGTCGTCGCCCGTGATCCAGTCCCAGGGGTCGGCGGCCGTGCGGTGGATCATCTCGTACTGCACCTGATGCCTGGCCTCATGGGCGGCGATCTGCAGGCCGTAGGGGCTGTCCAGCAGGTCGCTGCTGAGGTAGATGACGCCGCCCTCCAGCGAGATCGCCCCGCCGCTGACCCAGCCGGGCATGAAGCGGACCTCGACGTCCGGCAGCAGATGCTCGTTCATCCCGTAGGCCGTGACCTCGTCGTCGACGATCTGCCTGAGCACGGCCCTGCGCTCGGCCTCGGACATCTCGTCCCACGCGGCCTGGATCGCGGGGTCGTTGGTCGTGGTGACCCCGTCACCGGGGTCGAAGGCGACACCGGGAAGGGACGGGAGGACGGCCAGCGGGTCCCCGTCCCCGGCCGGCTCGGCCCCGCCGCCGTCGGCCGCAGAGGCGTGCTCCTGCTCGTCGGCGTGCCGGGAGAGCTCGTCAGCGGATCGCCGCAGCCGCTCCAGGTGTGACGCGACCGCCTCATGGTGCACCGTGACCCACGCGGAGCGGAACGCTTCCGCATCCGGCCCCTGCCAGAACGACTCGAGCCCGGAGATCGTCCGATCAAGATGGTCGATCCGTGCCCGCAGCATCCCCTCCGCGCGCCAGACGGCGTCGGAGTGCCGCAGGACCTCCTGGGTATCCATTCCCAGCATGCCGCTCATCCCTGCCCCCATCGCCCGATCTCCCGCGATCCGGCTGTCCGCAGACACCGTACGTGAGTGCACGCGACCCGGCCAAGCACAACTCCTGCCCTGTGGACAGCCGGCGCGTGACGCGCACGCGGCGGACAGGGGACGACACGAGGGCGGCACCCCGGGTGGGGTACCGCCCTCGCGCATGCGCTCAAACGATGAGCGGTCGGATCACTCCGCCGAGGGCCCCTCGGCCGGGGCATCGCCGGGCTCCGCCTCGTCCTCGATCACGGCGAGGGAGATCTTGCCGCGGGCGTCGATCTCGCGGATCTCCACCTCGATCTTCTGACCGACCTTGGCGACGCCCTCGACGTTGTCGACCCGCTTGCCGTCGTTCAGCTTCCGCAGCTGGGTGACGTGGAGCAGGCCGTCCTTGCCCGGGGTGAGCGAGATGAACGCGCCGAAGTCGACCACGCGGACGACGGTGCCGAGGTAGCGCTCGCCGATCTCGGGGACCATCGGATTGGCGATGGCGTTGACCGCGGAGCGGGCCGCCTCGGCCGAGGGGCCGTCGGTGGCGCCGATGTACACGGTGCCGTCGTCCTCGATGGTGATGTCGGCACCGGTGTCGTCCTGGATCTTGTTGATCATCTGGCCCTTGGGGCCGATGACCGCGCCGATCTTGTCGACCGGGACGGTGACCGCGAGGACGCGCGGGGCGTGCGGGCTCATCTCGTCGGGCGTGTCGATCGCCTCGCCGAGCACGCCCAGGATCGCCAGACGGGCCTCGTGGGCCTGCGACAGCGCGCCGGTGAGCACCGAGGCCGGGAGGCCGTCGAGCTTGGTGTCGAGCTGGATCGCGGTGACGAACTCGCTGGTGCCGGCGACCTTGAAGTCCATGTCGCCGAAGGCGTCCTCGGCGCCGAGGATGTCGGTGAGGGCCGCGTAACGGGTCTCGCCATCGACGGTGTCGGAGATCAGGCCCATGGCGATGCCGGCGACCGGGGCGCGCAGCGGCACGCCGGCGTTCAGCAGCGACAGGGTCGAGGCGCAGACGGACCCCATCGAGGTGGAGCCGTTGGAGCCGAGGGCCTCGGAGACCTGACGGATCGCGTAGGGGAACTCCTCGCGGCTGGGCAGCACCGGCACGATCGCGCGCTCGGCGAGCATGCCGTGGCCCACCTCGCGGCGCTTCGGGGAGCCGACGCG
>CAZHSL010000215.1:0-5011 GCA_964535185.1 uncultured Corynebacterium sp. | reverse complement strand
ACCCGAGCGCTCGACGGGCCCCGATCCTCTCCGGAGGGTCGGGGCCCGTCGCATGCGTGCAATGGTCGACATGGGGACTTCTCCCCATCGTGAGACGCCGCGGCGGGTCCTACGCTGGGCAGAGTGCGGCGAAGGAACGCCGACGTGGGGACGGGGCGGGGGCATGATGTTCTACGGAGGCCCGGGCACCGACGGGACGACGGCCGACGTCCCCGATCCGCCTGCCTGGACCTCTCCGGACGAAGGATCGGGCGAGTACGACCAGCGCGACCCGACTCTCGAGGACTACGCCAACTACGAACTCGCGGAGCTGATCGCCGGGGGAGGGGACCTCACCGGCAAGGGGCCCGCCGCGGACAACATGCGTCACTTCCTGGGGAACACGGGTGAGGACATGCCCATCGACGTCGACGACATGATGGACAGCTCCTCCGGGCTCGCCGCAGAGATCGACGCGACCCGGCAGCAGCTGGGCCAGCAGGCGATCGCCGAGGCCGAGAGCTCCGGTGCGACGGGACCTGTGACCTTCCCGGTGAACACGGACTGGAACGGCTACTACATCACCCAGTCCGAGAGCGAGAAGTACTTCTATGCGACCGGCGGGATGGAGTACAACATCAACGGGACGGTCACCGCGTATCCGCCGTCCACTCCCGGCGGGGAGTGGACCTACGAGATGAGCACCGAGGTGAACAGTCGGGACCGGTACAACTGGGATACTGGCAAGGGCGTGACGATCGGTCCGGTGACGGTCCAGGACGAACAGATGCAAGGGCTCCATCAGTCGGGGCTGGCGCAGGAGTACAACATCGTCGGTCAGTCCTCCGAACAGACCACGACCGGCCCGTGAGAGAGGTACCGATGACCATGGGACGCAAGGCATTCCTCGCGTCGGCGACGCTCGGCCTGGGAGGGCTCGTCGCCGGATGCTCGCCGACGTTCGGCCCCGGCGGCACCGGGACGCGCACGGACAGCGAGTACGGTCCGTCCGATGCTGCCGCCGTGCTCGACGAGGCAGGGGTCGCCGAGCTCCCGGGCGATGCGACCCCCGAGATGACGGAGCCGGCCGCTCCTGAGGGCTATGCCCGGGCGCGGGAGGTGACCTTCTCCGCGCCGACGGAACAGGTGGAGGCCTGGCTCGTGGAGTCCTTCGGCTCCGCGGACGTCGCCCAGAACGTCCACACGCTGAACCCGGCGGTCGCCGAGGCGTTCGACGTGGACGAGGTGCCGGAGACCTGGCGCTCGATGAAGCGCTCTGTCGAGGGCACCTCGAAGGAGCTGATGCTCCTCATCGACGACGCAGAACCGACCGTCGTCCGTCTCCACCTCCGCCGGCGAGCCGACTGACCGTCCCTGCCGGGTCCACGGCGCATGGATTCCCAGCGGTGGCATCATTGCTGGATGACCTACGAGCTGCAGGGATCGATCCACGTGGACGCCGCCCCGGAGGACGTGTACGCGCTGCTCAGCGACGTCACCCGAACGGGGGAGTGGAGCCGGCAGTGCCACCGCTGCGAATGGGAGGACGAGCGGCGCGGTGTCGGCGCCCGGTTCGTCGGCCACAACCGCACCCCCGTGCGGGAGTGGGAGACCGTCTCCGAGGTGATCGCGGACGTGCCCGGGGAGCACTTCGCCTGGTCCGTGGGCCCGGGCCGGGCCGAATGGGGATATCGGATGAGGCCGGCGGACGGCGGCGGGACCGAGCTGACGGAGTACACCCGCACCACGGAGCACCTGGAGGAGGTGTTCGTCGAGCGCTACGGCGACCGGGCGGAGGAGGAGATCGCGATCCGCCACGCGGCGGCACGAGAGGGCATCCCCGCCACGCTCGCAGCGATCCGAGAGGTGCTCGCCACCCGCTGACCCTCCCGGGAAACCTCCGGCAAGAGCAGGCGCACCCCGCTCGTCACGGGCAGGATGACGGCATACCCGTCGAGGTCGCCGTGATCCGCCTCCTCGACGCCTTGAGGAGGAGGAACGTATGAGGTCGAGGACGACCCCGGGACCGCTGCGGCCGCGGCCGACGCGGCGCACCCTGCTGGCAGGGATCCCGCTGCTCGGCGCCGGAGCGGTCGCGATGAGCGGCTGCACCCCGGACGACGCCGGAGCGGCCACCGATGTGGAGAACATCCTGACGATCTCCCTGAACCAGACCGAGAGCCATCCCAGCTACCTGGCCCTGACCTTCTTCGGCGAGCAGCTCGCCGGGGCGACCGAGGGGCGCTGGGGAGCCCGTGTCTACGCCAACGAGGCGCTCGGCGCGCAGCAGGAGGTCGTCCAGCTCGTCTCCGACGGCAGCGTGGACATGGCCGTGATCTCGGCGCCGCAGGTCGAGAACCTCTCGATGGCCTTCCGGCCCCTGAACCTGCCCGGCGCCTTCGTGGACATCGAGCACCAGACCGCCGTGCTGAAGGACGATTCGATCGTGGGCGAGCTCTTCAGCTCCCTCGAGGAGGAGAGGCGCCTGCGCGTGCTCGGCGGGTTCACGCAGGGCTCCCGCCACGTCTACACCGACCGCGGCCCGATCGAGGGGCCCGACGACCTCGCCGGGCTCAAGATCCGCGTCCAGGAGTCGGACGTCTTCATGGAGCTGACCCGCGCGCTCGGCGGCTCCCCGACCCCGATGGCCTACGGCGAGGTCTACACCGCGCTGCAGGCCGGGGTGCTCAACGGCGCCGAGAACAACGAGGTCAGCTACGTGACCCAGCGACACTACGAGATCGCGCCCCACTTCACGCTGACCAACCACCTCGTGGGGCTGGACTACGTGATGGCCAACGTGGACCGGATCGCGCAGATGGACGAGGCCGACCAGGAGGCCTTCACCGCCTCGTTCGCGGATGCGCAGGAGGAGTTCGTGCGCCTGTGGGCGCAGGAGACCGAGTCCAGCATCCAGATGATGCAGGACGCGGGTGTGGAGATCACCGAGCCCGATCCCGAGGCGTTCACGCCGGCGATCGAGGAGGTGGGGCGCTCCTTCCTGACCAGCCCCGAGGGCGAGGACCTGTACGAGCGCGTGCGTGCGCTCGCCGACGAGATGGGGGTGGAGCGATGACCGCGCCGCGCAGGAGGATCGTCCAGGCGCTGACCTGGATCAGCATCGGGCTGTTCGTGGTGCTCGTGCTGGTGGTGATGTGGCAAGTGTTCACGCGCCAGGTGCTGGCCTCGCCCAGCGGCTGGACCACCACCGTCTCCCAGTACCTGTTCATCTGGCTGGTGCTCTTCTCCGTCGCGATGGTCTTCGGCGAGCGCGGGCACGTGGCGGTGGACTTCTTCGCGCGGCTCCTGCCGCGGCCGGGGCAGCGGATCACCGCGATCCTGGTCGAGGTCTCCATCCTCCTGTTCGCGGTGCTGGGCCTCGTGTGGGGCGGCCTCCGCGGCATGGCCATCTCCTGGGACCAGGCGATCCCCGGACTGCCGGTGACCGTGGGGCAGATGTACCTCGCCCTGCCGATCGCCGGCGCGATCATCGCCCTGTTCGCCCTCGAGGACCTCGTGCGCGCCGGCCGCGGCGAGGTCATGCTCCCCGGCGACGACGCCCAGACCGAGGCCGCGCTCGACGCGGCAGGGGCCGGCTCGCCCGAGACCCCGTCCAGCCCGTCCGGGCAGAAGGGAGCCTGAGCCGTGGATCCCGCAACCCTCGCAGGCGTCATCCTCATCGCCGGGGTCGTCGTGCTCATCGGCGTCGGCGCCCCGATCGCGATCGCGATCGGCCTCCCCTCGATCGTGGCGCTCGCCGCCGTGGTCGGCACCGAGCAGGCCGTGTTCGTCGCCTCCCAGCGCATGTTCACCGGCGCCAGCTCCTTCACGCTGCTGGCGATCCCGTTCTTCGTGCTCGCCGGGTCGCTCATGAACACCGGCGGCATCGCCGAACGGCTGATCGACGCGTCCAAGGTGCTCGTGGGCCGCCTCCCCGGCTCCCTCGCCCAGACCAACGTCGTCGCCAACGCGCTGTTCGGCTCCGTCTCCGGCGCGGCCGTCGCCTCGGCCGCGGCGATGGGCTCGACGCTCGGGCCGCGCATGAAGCGGGAGGGCTACCAGGCTCACGTCTCCGCGGCCGTGAACGCCGCCTCCGCGCCGGCGGGCATGATGATCCCGCCGTCGAACACCCTGATCGTGTACTCGCTGGTCTCCTCGACCTCCGTGGCCACGCTGTTCGTGGCCGGCTACGGTCCGGGCCTGGTGTGGGTGCTCGCGTGCCTCCTCGTCGTCGCGATCCTCGCCCGCACCCGCCCCGGCATGCGGGCGCGGGGCGAGCGGGTCCCGCTCGGCCTCGCCGTGGTCACGCTGCTGAAGGCCGTCCCCGCGATCCTCATGATCGTCATCGTGATCGGCGGGCTGCTGGCCGGCTTCTTCACCGCGACCGAGTCCGCGGTGATCGCGGTGGGCTACTCCTTCGTGCTCGGCCTCGTCTACCGCCAGCTCACGCTGAGGAACCTCCCCACCGTGATCGCGGGCGCCGCCCGCACCACCGCGGTGGTGATGCTGCTGGTGGCGGTGTCCTCGGCGCTGAGCTGGGTGCTCTCCTACGCGATGATCCCGCAGTCGATCTCCTCGGCGCTGCTGGGCGTGGCGGAGTCGAAGATCGTGATCCTGCTGCTGATGATGGTGATCCTGCTGATCGTGGGAGCCTTCATGGATCCCACGCCGGCGATCCTCATCTTCACGCCGATCTTCCTGCCGATCGCGCTCGAGCTCGGCGTGGATCCGATCCACTTCGGCCTGATGATCACCTTCAACCTCTCGCTGGGCACGATCACCCCGCCGGTGGGGAACATCCTGTTCATCGCCGCGAAGGTGGGCAACGTGCGCGTGGAGCCGGTGATCCGGCAGATGCTGCCGTTCTTCGGGGCGCTGCTGATCGGCCTGCTGCTGGTGGTCTTCGTCCCGCAGATCACGATGGCGCTGCCCGATCTGCTGGGCATGAGCGGCGCGGCGGAGTAGCTCTGCGTCTACAGCCCCCAGGCCTCGGCCAGCAGCTCGAGAGCTCGCAGGCGGTCGGCCGGGTCGT
>CAZHSL010000214.1:0-5012 GCA_964535185.1 uncultured Corynebacterium sp. | reverse complement strand
CCCCGACCGGTCCGGCTCGCTGACCCTGGCGAGGGCCTTCATGGACGAGTGCCCACACGACGGAAGGCGCGACGACACGCTGCAGCGGTCCTCTGGAACCGCTGCAGCGCGGGTGGCGTGCCTCCCGGTGACCACAGCGGAGCCCTCTGTGGGCACGTCAGTGCGCGCAGAGGGCTCCGAGATGGCCTCGAGACCTGGTCGGGGTCAGCGTCCGAGGAGACGGGCGAAGAAGCCGGGGCGGGGGGCGTCGTCGGTGTGTCCGGGGCAGCGGTCCCGGGGGGCGACGTTCTTCATGACCTGGTCGACGTGCTGGCCGCAGCCGGCCCAGGTGGTCTTGCCGCAGGTGCGGCAGGTGGTGGCTCTGCACATGGGGTTCTCCTTGCGGTGGTGGTGAGGTGGTTCAGGCGGCCTGCGCGGGTGCCTTCTCGAAGAGGGCTGCGAGGGAGGGGTCCGGTGCGACGCGGTTCCAGGGCATCTTCGAGAGGACCGAGGCCATGGCGCAGGAGTCGCTGAGGGCGGAGTAGGTCAGGCCCGCACCGATGGCGCCGGCGACCAGCCCCAGGCGGGGGTGGATGAGCTGACCGGCCAGCGTGCCGAGCAGGACGAGGGACCCGGCCGTCATGCGGACCTGGCGGTCCATCGCCCAGCGGGAGCCGCGGCGCACCACGGTGCCGCCTGACTCCTGGTAGGCGGCGATCCCTCCCTCGAGGACGTCGACGGTGTCGAACCCGGCCTCGTGCAGGGCCGAGCAGGCCTTGCTCGCCCGGGCTCCGGACTGGCACACCAGCACGACGTGGTCGTGCATGCGCTCGGCGAGGTCGGTGGTGTGCTCGGTGAGCAGGTCCAGCGGAACGTTGTAGGAGCCGCGGATGTGAGTGGTCTCGAACTCGCCCGGGGTGCGGACATCGATCACCATGAGCTCGGGGTCCTCGGAGAGGCGTCGGGTGAGCTCGGCCGGAGCGACGGTACGGGGGGCGTTCTGCAGGGCGCTGGTCATCGGGCATCCTCCTCGGTGGTCGCGACGTCGTGCTGCTGCGCGGCCCACTGGGACCAGCCGGAGTAGCTGCCCTCCAGCTCGACCACGTCGTGGCCCGCGCGGCGCAGTGCCGCGGCGGCCACGGAGTTGCGCAGACCGGACTGGCAGAAGGTGATCAGGCGGCCCGCGTCAGGGTCCGGCAGGTCCTCCTGGTGGAACAGCACCTTCCCCGCCGAGAGCTGCTCGGCGCCAGGAACGGTGCCGTCCGCGTGCTCGCTGCGGTTTCGCACATCCAACAGCAGGGCCGTGGAGTCCTCGGCGCGCAGCGCCTCCAGATCGGCGGGGGAGACCACCGCCGGGACCGTGGTGGGCAGGCCATCGAGGGAGGTGACGTAGCCGGTCAGGCCGTCCACACCCACGCGCACGAAATGGTCTCCGTACGCGGCGGCGTCCTCGGCGCTCTCGGCGAGCACCACCAGGTGGGCGTCGTCGCTCTCGGGATCGAAGGCCCAGGCGATGTGGGTGGCGGCCTTGCCGGGCGAGGGAATGCTCAGCGCGCCGGGCACCGTCCCGGCGTGGACCTGGTCCACGCTCCGGGTGTCGACCAGCGCGAGAGTGCCGTCCTCGAGGCCGCGCTGGAGCTCACCCGCATCCATCAGTCGCGGGGCGGGCCGGTCGCCGAGGATCGCGGGTCCCTGCGTGTTCTGGCGCTTCATCCGCGCGAAGTAGGCGTGCGCGTCCGGCTGCCCGTCGAGCAGCTCGTCGATGAAGCCCTGCTCGTCATCGCGCTCGAGGTAGGTGGCCCACCAGGCGAACTTCCGCTCATAGCCGACGGTCGTCGACGGCAGAGCGCCGAGCGCCTTGCCGCAGGCCGAGCCGGCGCCGTGGCCGGGGAAGACCTGCACATGGTCGGGCAGGGTGAGGAAGGCGTTCTTCAGCGAGGCGAACAGCTGCGTGGCGCCCTCGAACCGGGTGTCCTCCATACCGGCGGCCTCGTCCAGCAGGTCCGGGCGGCCCAGGTCCCCGGAGAAGACGAAGTCACCGGTGAGGTAGTAGCCGGGCTCCTCGGCGAAGGCGCCGTCGGTGACCAGGTAGGACAGGTGCTCGGGGGTGTGGCCCGGGGTGTGGCGGGCGGTGACGGTGATGTTGCCCAGCTGGATCGTGTCGCGGTCGTGCAGCAGCTCGGCCTCGAAGCCGTAGGTCCAGTCCTCCCCGCCCTCGCCGGAGACGTACGTGGTGGCGCCGGTGGCGGCGGCCAGCTCGCGCGTGCCGGAGAGGAAGTCGGCGTGGATGTGGGTCTCGGTCACCGCGGTGATGGTCATCCCGTGGTGGGCGGCCAGGTCCAGGTAGACCTGGATGTCGCGCCGCGGATCCACCACCAGCGCCACGCTCTGGGACTGGCAGCCGATGAAGTAGCTGGCCTGGGACAGGTCCTCGTCATAGATGCGTTCGAGAAGCATCGTTCCTCCTGGAAGAAGTGGTGTGCAGTAGTGCGCCCTATACCCCCCAGGGTATCAGGTACCCCGGGGGGTATGTAAAGCGGGGGTGGAGAGCTGGTCGGTCGCAGGGGCCGGCGCACCCACGGAAACCGTGTTCAGGGCCCGCGCCGTCTCGACCATCCTGGCGAGGCGAGAGGCACGAAGCCCGCCCTGATGGGTCTGCTCCAACAGTCCGTCACGGAAGAGCATCAGTGTGGGCAGGGCCCGGATGTTCGCGGCGGCTGCCAGCCCGGGCTCCGACTCGGTGTCGACGGCGGCGAACAGCACCTCCGGGTGCTCGGCGGCGACGGCAGCGAAGAGGGGGGAGAAGCGCCGGCACGGGCCGCACCAGGAGGCCCAGAAGTCCACCACCACCAGCTCATGGGAACGGATCGCGGAGCCGAAAGTGGCCTCCGTCAGGGCACGGACGCGCCCGGGGGCGTGGGGAGCGGAGGCGCTCATGCGGCCCGCCGCGTCGCGCGCAGGGGGCAGCTCGGCAGCAGGAACCAGCATCCGGCGGCCGCCAGGGCGAGCAGCACCGCTGCCGCGCCGGCGATGGTGCCGGCGATCCCCGGCAGCTCCTGGACCAGGACGAAGGCTCCCATGACCAGAACGAAGACCCCGAAGCCCTGGCGCAGAACGTTCTCGGGGATCCGCCCGGCCAGGCGGGATCCGAGCAGTGAGCCGAGGATCGCGGCGAGGGTCACCCCGCCCACCAGTACCCAGTCCAGCGAGACGGAGGTGAGGTAGCCGGCGAGTCCCGCGAAGGACTTCATCGCGATCACCACCAGCGAGGTGCCCACCGCCACCGGCATCGGCAACCCTCCCAGCAGTGCCAGGGCGGGCACCACCAGGAATCCCCCGCCCGCGCCGACCAGGCCGGTGGCGAGTCCGACCGCGAGCCCTTCGATCACGATCTTCGCCGTGGGAAGCTCGCGTGGGGAGGCATCCTCTGCGCGGGCTACCCTGCGGCCACGAATCATCGCGATCGACGTCGCGACCATCATCAGCGCGAACGCGATCATCAGCACAGTGCCAGGGATGTAGCCGCCGAGGATCCCGCCGCCGAAGGCGCCGACCATCCCGGCTGCCCCGAAGATCAGCCCGGTGCGCCACCGCACCCGACCTCCCCGGGCATGACTGATGGCGCCGACTGCCGAGGTGGTCCCCACGACGAACAGCGAGGCGGCGATCGCCTCCTTGGGCGGCAGCCCCGCCACATAGGTCAGGATCGGCACCGTCAGGATCGAGCCGCCGCCGCCGAGCAGTCCGAGCGAGACGCCGATCAGGACTGCCAGCAGCAGGGTGAGGACGAGGGTGAACGTCATGAAGGCCTCCTTCTGGGCTGCGAGATCAGGTCGTCGGCAGGTCGGCGGCGTGCCACGCGATCATCCCGCCACCCATCGTGGCGGCATCGAATCCGGCGGCCCCGAGCTGCTCCGCCGCGCGGGCGCTGCGCTGCCCGCTGCGGCACACCGTGATCACCGGCCGCTCCCGGTCCAGCTCTCCCGCTCGCGCGGAGAGCTGTCCCAGCGGGATGTGGATCGCGCCGGGGATCATCCCCTCGGCGACCTCCTCGTCCTCGCGGACATCGACGATCTGGTCCCGTACGCGACGCACATCGGTCTCGGCAACGGTGATCTCAGGCATGACTGCTTCCTCTCCACGTGGTGAGTCGCCCCCGTGGCCGGGCCGGCGACCGGCAGATGCGCTGCACCCGCGCCAGGCAGAATGCCACATACCCCAGGGGGTATGCAAGACACCCCCAGGGGTATATGATCGAGCCATCACCCTCAGTCAGGAGAACGCCATGGAACTCGACCCTACGGACATGACCCCCGTCGTCCATCGCCTCAAGCGCGCCCAGGGACAGCTCGCCGCCGTCACCCGGATGATCGAGGAGGGGAGTGACTGCAAGGACGTCGTCACCCAGCTCTCGGCCGTCTCCAAGGCGCTGGACCGCGCCGGCTTCGCGATCATCGCCAGCGGTATGGAGCAGTGCATGACCAGCCCGGACAAGGATCTGGACCGCAAGGAGCTCGAGAAGCTGTTCCTGACCCTGGCCTGAGACACAGGACCTCGAGACGATCGAGGTCCGGTACGACGACCCGAAGGAGAAGACGATGACCTACACCCATCACCTCACCCTCGACCAGCCGTACGCGCAGGCGGTCGAGAGCGTGCGCGCAGCGCTGTCCGAGCAGGGATTCGGGATCATCACCGAGATCGACATGCGGGCCACGTTCGAGAAGAAGCTCGACGCCGACGCGGCCGAGGAGATCGGCGACTACATCATCCTCGGCGCCTGTAATCCCAGCCTTGCTCGCCGAGCCCTCGCCGCAGAGCCGCAGCTCGGCGCACTGCTGCCGTGCAACGTGATCGTCCGGCGCGGGGCCGACGACGGCCACAGCATCGTCGAGGCGATGGATCCGAAGGTCATGGTCCAGCTCAGCGACAGCGATCAGGTCCGGACTGTCGCTGAGGATGCCGACAGTCGACTGCAGGGCGCCCTGGCGGCGTTGCGCCGCTCCGCCTGACGTCCCTGAGCCGTCCCCGTC
>CAZHSL010000213.1:0-5015 GCA_964535185.1 uncultured Corynebacterium sp. | reverse complement strand
CCCGAGCCGGCCGTTCTCGCGGCTTGACTCGGAACATAGGGACACCCCCCAACGGATCACCGGGTCGGTGTCCTGGTCCTCGACGGCGCGAAGGCGCTCGACGTCGGGATCGCCGCCCACGTCTTCGCCAAGCGCCCGAGCATGCCGTACGAGGTGCGGGTCTGCGGCGAGCGCCCCGGCACGGTCGAAGGCTGGAACGGGCTCGCGTACGCCGTCAGCGACGGCCTCGAGACCCTCGACCGGGCCGACACGATCCTCGTGCCCGGCTACCGGAACCCCGCTGACGTCACGACGTCGCCGGAGGTGATCGACGCGCTGGGCAGAGCTCATGCCCGCGGGACGCGGATCGCCGCCATCTCGACCGGAGCCTTCGCCCTGGCCGCGGCGGGCCTCCTCGACGGTGGCCGCGCGACCACGCACTGGCATTACACCCAGATCATGCAGGACCGGTATCCCGAGATCGACATCGACGAGAACGTCCTCTTCGTCGATGCCGGGCAGGTCCTCACCAGCGCCGGTGCCGCGAGCGGCATCGACCTGTGCCTCCACCTGATCCGCCGGGACCATGGCGTCGGGCTCGCGAACCGTGTGGCGCGGCGGCTCGTCAGCGCGCCCTATCGCACCGGTGGGCAGGCGCAGTACGTGCCCCACAGCATCCCCGCGCCCCTCGGGGACGTCTTCGCGAACACCCGTGCCTGGGCACTCGAGAACCTCCGCGAGGATCTCAGCCTCAGCACCCTCGCGCAGCACGCCAACGTCTCCCCGCGCACCTTCTCCCGACGGTTCACGGAGGACACCGGCATCACCCCGATGCAGTGGGTCCTCCGGGCGCGCATCGACCACGCCCGTGAGCTGCTCGAGCGCACCGATCTCACAGTCACCGGGATCGCCGAGAGGACCGGCCTCGGATCCGACACGAACCTCCGCCGGCACTTCGGCAGCATCGTCGGCACATCGCCGAGCTCCTACCGCCGCGCCTTCCGGGCGTAGCTCGGACTCGGTGCCACCGGCTTCACCCCGGAGCTCGCCTTCGCGTGCTCTCTGGGATGATGGGCCGATGCCGTCGCGAGCGGAACCCACCGGGCCCGCCGTGACTATTCGGCCGTCGACCGGTGCCGCGGAGTATTCAACGATCGCTGCGATCTGGCGTGGAGCCGTGGACGCGACGCACGACTTCCTCACCGCAGCGGATCGGGACGAGATCGAGTCCGCACTGCAGTCCGACTACCTACCGGCAGTCGTGCTCTCCGTCGCAGAGCGTGATGGTCGACCGGTGGGGTTCTCGGGTGTGCTCGACGGCACGCTGGAGATGCTGTTCGTCGATGCGACGCAGCACGGCCGCGGAATCGGCACGGCGCTTCTCACCCATGCGCTCAGGGAACACGGCGTGACCGACGTGGATGTCAACGAGCAGAACGTCTCCGCCGCCGGCTTCTACGCTCACCGAGGATTCGAGGTCGTCGGGCGCAGCGAGACGGACGACGCAGGCCGGCCCTACCCGTTGCTCCACCTGCGGCTCAACAGGGCGTCCTGACCGGCTGCATCCATCGCTGGCCGACGCCCGCGCGGTCGGCCGACGCACACCGCTCCGGAGTGCTGCGGTTCGAAGTCACTCGGTCCAGCCGAGAAGTGCGCTCAGCTGCAGTGCTGTCTCGTGAGGACTCCGGCCCTCGGTGTCGATGCGGTGCACAGCGGGATCAGCCTCTTCCTCGAGCCGCACTGCGGCCGCCCTGCTCCTCTCGATGTGGGCGTCCAGGCTGCTCCCCTGCTCCCGCCCGCTGAGCCGGTTGTGGATGGTGCGAGTGGTCGCCTGGAGCAGGACGGCTGTCACGCGAGGGTGGTCGCCCATCGCTCCGGCGATCGCTGCGACCTCCAGGACGGAGACGGTGTTCGTGAAGACCAGCCGGTGGTAGCCCAGCGCTCTGTAGTTGGCCCAGATCGCTGCGAGATTCGTGAAGGCGATTCCTGCGTGCCACGGAGCGGGGTACGCGAGATCCAGCGCGTCACCCTCCACGACCGCATGATGAACGCCGTGTGCCGAGAGAAGGTCATGGAGTGCGAATGCGGCCGACGACTTCCCGACTCCTGACGCTCCACCGATGACAAGCAGCTCTGATCCGCTCATGCGGTCAGGATGCCTCGCACCGTGTCACTGCTGCCACCGGTGATCACGCAGGAGATGTGGTCACGACCGGTGGATCGGTGTTCTGCTCCCGGGGCGAGGAGTTGTTCCTGGGGTACCACGAAGACCGCAGCGGTCACTCGGGCCGGAAATGGTCCCGCGTCATCGCCTTGGTCTGCTCGTACTTCCTGCGGATGTCGGCCTGGGTGTCCCCTTCGGCCCACGGGTGCTCGAGCAGGAGTAGCGCGGCCCAGTAGACGACGGCGGTAGCGGCCATCGTGACCAGAGCCCCGGACAAGCCCGGGCCCGGGCCGAAGAGCAGCCCGACGAGGAAGCTGATCGGCAACGGGAGCACGGCGACGATCCCCGTCATCGGGATGCTGCCAGGGTCCGCGTGCCGGTGACGGAGGACGAAGAATCGCTCCACACCCGTCGTAGCGAGCTCGACGGCGACCATCACGACCGACGCCGTGATGATCGCCGTCCCCGCGGGAAAGCTCGCGGTCCACCCGGTCAGACCCAACCCCCCACAGCAGCACCGCGATCGCGGCCGCCTTGACCACTCCTGTCGCAAGATGCCCCATGAGAGCGAAGGAGAACGCGGGAGCGACCAAGTCGCCGGCATCGCTGTCATCTGCCATCACGGTGGATCCTTTCGGATGGACGTTCGGGTCAGAGAGCGGGACGTGGTCGGCCGGAAGCTAGCCCGCGACCTCCGCGACGTCCGTGGCCATCAGCGCTCGAAGACGTTCTGCGATGCTCACGCGGAGCATGTCGTGCTGCGCGCCGAGCATCGTGGCCGGATCGCTCCAGGAGGCTCGGTCGCGTACCCAGACCGGCTTCCGTCTGAGTTCCGGTGCTTCCCATTCGTAGCGGGGCCAGACATGGGCGTGGACGAAGGCATCGGTGTTGCCGAGCACCTCGAGGTTCGTGCGACGGAAGGCGACGTCCGCGTCGCGACAGGCCGACTCCACCGCCATCGCGAGGAGATCAGCAACCGCGAGGAACCGCACGCGGTCCAGCCGCGGCAGGTCCGAGAGCGCACGTGCTTCAGGGTGCTTCGCGAGCAGCACGCAGTAGCCAGGGAGGAACTGGACATCACCGATCACCGCGTAGCCGCTGCGCATCTCGGCCAGCACCGTCGGGTTCTCTCCGCGCGCCGCCGATCTGATCCTGTCCTCGCGCCAGTCCATGCTGCTCACGTTATCGGGGAGCATCGGATCGCGCTCGGGAGCGCAACGAGCCGCACCGTCGGCGTCGGCCTGCTCACCTCCGACTCCCACGCCGGCAGAAGTCCCGTCGCACTCCGCGTTCGACGCTTGGCGGGAGAGCTCTCACGTCGCCGCGGGCACCAGCTCGACGCTGACGATCAGTCCCGGTTCCTGACCGTAGAAGGTGCCGGGCAGCGCCCAAGCGATGTGCTCGGCGCCGGTCTCGTCGTTCGTGGCGGTGCATCGGACCGGGGAGAGCTGCTCGGAGTCCAAGGGGCTCGGGCAGTCCTGGACGGTGAAGTTCCACTGGGTGGTGTCGACTTGGGCGTTCCTGAAGTCGAAGTCGATGACGGTCTGCATGTCCGCGACGAGGCGGTCGGCGGGGGTCGTGTCCATGCCGTAGGCACCGCCCATGCCGATGGCGGTGGCCTCGTTGTTCCCGTTGAAGGACGCCCATCGGGCGTCCTCGGTGAGCGGCTCGTCGGGTTCGACGACGTGGACGAACACCAGTGCGCGAGGGTCGGCGGAACCCTCGATATCATCGGCGCTGGTTCGGTCCTCCTCCTCATTCCGGTCTGCGGCAGGATCATCATCGCCGGGGTTCCCGTCTCCGTCGTGCTCGGCCTCGTCGTCGGCTGCGCCCTCATGCTCGACGGAGTCAGTCTCCTGCTCGATGGTGTCAGTCTCCGGAGCGGGCGGGTTCTCAGCGGGACCACAGCCCGCGAGAGCGATCAGCGCCGCCGCGACCACGGCGGTCGCTGCCTGGACGCGGCGACGGAAGACACTGGCGTTCATGAGGTCGCTCCAGGGGTCGGGGTGCCCATCCTCGAAGATCATCGGCAGGCTTAGAGGGAGCGGCGTCGCGCGGACGATTCCCCACTCACAGAGCGCGCCGGGAAGGGCGCCCCAACCCGCACCGCGCCAGTTGCTTCCCCACGCTCGGCCGGCGGCAGACGACGCCCGCGTCAGGTCCTGGGCCGCGCGCTCATTCCGCGTTTTGCACCTTGAGGAGCATCTGATTGTGCTCAAGGGCGTGATGTGCCATTCCGTCGGCGTCGATCCAGTCGTACTCGCTGACGTCGACTATGCCCGTTGGGCGATACCCCAGGCGCTCATACAGCTTCCTTGCATCAGAGTTGTCGTCGGCCACCCCGACCGCTATGCGCCGGTGGCCGCGCTCCAAAGCCCTTCGCTCGGAGCCGACGATCAGTGCGGTCCCGACACCTTTCCCGCGGTGCTCGGGTCGGACCTGAAGGTGACAGATCTCCACAGCGTCAGGATGCGCCGCTCGCCCTTCGGCACCGCCATACCCTGCCCATCGGATCACTGCGGAACCGAGAGGCTCGCCTTGGCGCCACGCCACGAGGTAGTCAGATGTACCGTTCGCTGCTTCCGCCGCATGAGCCTCATGGACGCCGCCAGGGACAGGCCATCTCACCGTCAGAACCCTAAGATCAGCGGCAGTACAGGGGCGGATGTCCATCAGACCAGTATGACCGCTCGCCCGAAACAGGCGGAGGCTTGAGGGAATCGCTGCAGGTGCCGCTCATCCGACATATCACTCACAGCTGCGTTGCTGTCATCGTCCGCATTGGGGGGCGAGGGCCAGAAGCAAGAACTTGGACCGGACCAGCAGTGGGCCCGGAGGGGATCGAACCCTCGACCCGCGGATTAAAAGTCCG
>CAZHSL010000212.1:0-5025 GCA_964535185.1 uncultured Corynebacterium sp. | reverse complement strand
CCTACGTCCCGATCTCCGCGCGCCGGAGGCGGGGCGCGGACGGCAGCCCCGGTCTCAGTCGGCGCTGGACTGCACCCGCCCCGGTCTACTGCAGCGACTCGAACTTGCGGATCCAGGCGGAGCCGATGGGGTTCGCGTCGGCGACCATGATGCCGAAGCGGTCCCCGGCGATCTCGGCGACCTGGGTCAGGGCGACGCGCCGCTCGTGCTCGCGGGAGTGGTCCAGGCGGCGCACCCCGCCCTCGATGATCGAGGTGAACGAGTCGGTGCGACCCAGGTACGCGACGAAGGGCATGTCGAACCGCTCGGCGTAGCGGGCGGAGAGGTCGCGCAGCGCCTCGGCGTCCTCGTCGGTGAGGTTCTCCAGTGCGAAGGAGCCCACGTCCTGGCTGATGGTGCCGGCCTCGGCCTCGTCGGCCGTGATCAGGGTGGCCATGTCCGGGTAGGCGCGCACCAGGGCGTCCTGCTCGGAGCGCTCCGCGGTGAGCACGGCCTCCTCGATCGCGGCGCGCAGCGAGGCCGTGTCGGCGAAGGGGCGGGCCTCCCAGGCGCGCTCGAGCGGCCAGGTGGCGCCGTTGAACAGGGAGCCGAAGGTGGCCACGAAGGTCTCGCGGTCCATCTCGTCCACCTCGGCGATGCCGATGCGCTCGCCGTCGGCCGTGGTGGCGATGTGCGCGCCGCTCTGACGGCCGATGTGGAAGAACACCAGGTTCAACCCGATCGCGGAGATCGCGCCGACGGTCACGCCGGAGGAGACGAACACCTGCGCCCAGGCGGGGAACACGCCGGCGATGTCGGGCTTGAAGCTCACCAGCATCGCCAGGCCCAGCGAGGTGCCGACGATGACGGAGTTGCGGTTGTCGGTGAGGTCGACCTTCGACAGGGTCTGGATGCCCACCAGTGCGACCGAGGCGAACAGGGCGAGGGAGGCGCCGCCGAGCACCGGGGAGGGGATCGCGGCGACCACGGCACCGGCCTTGGGCAGCACGCCGAGCACGATCATGATCACGCCCGCCCCGGCCACCACCCAGCGGGACTTCACGCGGGTCAGGCGCACCAGGCCGATGTTCTGTGCGAAGCAGGTGTAGGGGAAGGAGTTCAGCACGCCGCCCAGCAGGGTGGAGAGGCCGTCGGCCCGGATCGCCTCGGAGATGTTCTTCGGCCGGATCCGCTTGCCGACGATCTCCCCGGCCGCGAAGACGTCCCCCGTGGTCTCGACCATCGTGATCAGCATGACGATGATCATCGAGATGATCGCGGTGGCGGAGAAGGTGGGGATGCCGAAGTAGAAGGGCGTGGTGACCCCGAGGGCGGAGGCCTCGGTGACGCCGCTGAAGGAGGTGTCGCCCAGCAGCACGGCCACGGCCGTGCCGAGCACCAGGCCCAGCAGCACCGCGATCGTGCCCAGGAAGCCGCGGAAGAACCGCTGCACGAGCACGATGACCGCCAGGGTGCCCAGCGCGTAGAGGATGTCGCGGGTGGCGGGGGTGCCCTCGGCGTAGTTGGTGATGTCCCCGGCGGAGACGCCCAGCAGGGTGATGCCCATGGTGGTCAGCACGGTGCCGATCACCACCGGCGGGAAGAACCGCAGGATCCGCGCGAAGTACGGCGCGACCAGGAAGGTGAAGAGGCCCGCGACGATGATCGAGCCGTAGATCATCGGCAGGCCCTCGGCGCCGCCCTCGCCGCCGGTCGCGGCCAGGCCGATCGCGATGATGGGGCTCACCGCGGTGGTGGTCACGCCCTGGATGATCGGCAGGCGCACGCCCACCTTCCAGAAGCCGACGGACTGGATCAGGGTGGCGATGCCGCAGGTGAACAGATCCGCGTTGATCAGGTGGATCGTCTGCTCGGGGGTGAGGCCCAGGCCCGAGGCGATCAGCAGCGGCACGATCACGGCGCCGGCGTAGAAGGCCAGCACGTGCTGCAGCGAGAGCACCGTGAGCCGTGCCGGGGGCGGCACCTGGTCGACGGGATGGCGTCGCGGGGCGGTGCCGGACGGGGGCGCGGGGACGGCGGCGGAGGTCATGGAGGTCCTCGGGGAGCGGCCGAGCGGGGGCTCGGCATGGGGAGCGGGAGCGGGGCCGCGTCCCAGCGTAGGCCTCCCCGCAGCGGTGATGCGGGCGTGGGCCGTCGGGCGGACGTGAGATCCCCGTCATCCTGTGGCTCCGACCTCCGATGGCGGGTAGAAGAGAACGGTGACCGCTGCTCCTCCGCGCCGCCCGCGCGCCCTGGGCACCCTGCTCGTGGTGCTCGCCGTGCTCACCGTCGCCGTGAACCTGCGCCCGGGCGCGACCAGCATCGGCCCGCTGATGGAGGACATCGTCAGCGCGTACGGCCAGGGGGCCTTCGCGTCCGGCCTGCTCACCGCGCTGCCGCCGCTGATCTTCGGGGCGCTGGGGCTGCTCGCGGTCCCGCTGTCGCGCAGGCTGGGGCTGACCGGCACGATGGTCGTCTCCTTCGTGGTGGTCGCCCTCGGGCTGCTGCTGCGCCCGGGGGCCGGGACGTTCGCGGTGTTCGTGCTGCTCTCGGTGCTGGGGCTGCTGGGCCCGGCGCTCGGCAACGTGCTGGTGCCCGCCTGGATCAAGCTGCACGGCGGGGCCCGCACCGTCGGCCTGATGACGCTGTACAGCGTGGCTCTCGCGCTCGGCGGCTCGGCCGCCTCGGCGCTCGCGGTGCCGATGGCGGGCTCCGCGGCCGACGGGTGGGCCGATTCCCTGCGGGTGTGGGGAGTGGTGATCGTGGTGCCGGTGATCCTGTGGGCGGTGGTGCTGACCCGCACCGGGCACGACTTCCCGCCCTCGCCGCCGCGCGGCGAGATCGGCGGCTCGCTGCTGCGCTCGCCCACCGCGATCGCGCTCACGCTGATGTTCGCGCTGCAGTCGCTGAACGCCTACACCCAGTTCGGGATGCTTCCGCAGATCCTCACCGACGCCGGGATCAGCCCGGCCCGGGCAGGGGTGCTGGTCGCCGTGGTCGCCGGCTGGGGCCTGGTGGGCGGGCTGGTGATGCCGACGGTGATCGCACGGGCGCCGGGCCTGCCGTGGATCGTCGGCGGGTTCGGGCTGCTCACCGCGTCGGGTTATCTCGGTCTGCTGCTGGCTCCGTCGGTGAGCCCGCTGCTGTGGGCGTGCGTGCTGGGCATCGGGGGCTTCGCCTTCCCCACCGCGATCGCGCTGCTGCCCGCGCGCACCCGCTCCCCGCTGGTCACCGCCCGGCTCTCCGGCATGGTCCAGCCGATCGGCTACCTGCTGGCCGCGCTCGGCCCGATCGCGGCGGGCATGCTGCTGGGGGCGACCGGCTCCTCCGCCGTGGTGCTGTGGTTCCTGGCCGGGACCGGACTGCTGCTGGCCGTCGCCGGGTTCCGCGTGGGGCTGCCGCGTCTGGTCGACCACGAGATCAGCGGCTGACCTCGCCGGGATCGGCGTTTGGCCGTGCCGGATCCCGGGGAGGAGCGGGCCGATCCGTGGGAGGATGCCCCCATGAGCCTCGTCCGCACCCTGCGCATCCTGGCCTCGCAGCGGCCGTCCCTGCCTCCCCGCGCCCTCGCCGCCCCCGCGCGCGTCCAGCGGCAGCGCCACGCCCACGTGCCGGTCACCTGGATCGATCGGCATCTCGCGAGCACCGCGACCATCGTCCACCTCCACGGCGGCTCCTACGTGGCCGGGGAGAGCACGCAGACGTGGGACTTCCTCGAGGAGACCGCCCGCCGCAGCGGGGCGGCCGGGGCGATGGTCCACTACCGCCTCGCCCCGCGCTGCGGCTTCCCCGCCGCGGTCGAGGACGTGCTGGGGGTGCTCGACGCCCTCTCCGTCGAGGCGCTGCTGCGGCCCGGACGCTGGGTGCTCTCCGGGGACGAGGCCGGTGCCGGGCTCGCGCTCGCCGTCGCGCAGACCCTCGCCGGATCCGAGGTGGGCTCCCCGGCCGCGCTGCTGCTGTCCTCCCCCTGGGCGGACCTCACGCGCGAGGAGTACGCCGACGACCTGCGGGCCACCGCGGCGCGCCTGTACGCCGGCGCGGTGCCGCGCACCGAACCGCGGATCAGCCCGCTGCACGGGGAGCTGTCCGGCCTGCCGCCGGTGCACCTGGTCATCGGCTCCGACGGGGAGCTGGTCGAGGACGGCCGCCGTCTGGACGCCGCGCTCACCGCGGCCGGGGCCGAGCACGAGTTCCTGGAGATCCCCGGCGGCGGCGACCAGGTCGCGCTCGACGGGCCGGGCCCGCGCGCCCAGCAGGCGCGGCGGTTCCTCATCGAGGCCGCCCGCTCCGCGATGGGGATGGGCGAGACGGCGGACGCCGCGCACTGACAGCGCTGGCGGACGCCGCCCAGCGGCAGCGCCGGACGGTGCCCCGCGCTGACAGCGCCGGCCGACGCGCCCTGACCGCGCCGGAGGACCCGGTCAGCGCAGCTCGGGCTCGGCCGCGTCCGCGCGGCCGGTGTCCGCATCGAGCCGTCGGCGGATCGTCGCCGCCTTCTCGCGGTCCTGCCGGGTGGCCTTGTCGACCAGCTCGGTGGTGTCCAGGTCGGGCTCGTCCGGCTGCAGCACCGTCCACACCACGAAGCCGATCGTCAGCAGCAGGCAGATGGCCAGCAGGATCAGCAGCACCGGCCAGGAGAACGCGACCGGGCCCCAGAAGGGATCGCTCGCCAGGGACGGCGCGGCCGCGGCGCGGATGCCCATCGCTGCCCCCTGAGGTGGTGAGGAACGCCCCGCGCCGATGGAGTGGGACCGCGGTGCACAGAACATCGCCAGCATAACGCCGCTGAGCACCCTGAGGTTATGCTGGAAATACTATGGCTGACGTTATTGTCGGGCGCTTCGCGCTCATCGACCTGATCGCGAAGGGCGGCTCCGGGTCCGTCTGGCGCGCCTGGGACTCCAAGACCGAGGAGCTCTGCGCGGCGAAGGTCCTGCGTCAGCGCGACTCCGCGGATCTCATGCGCTTCGTGCGCGAGAAGGGCGTCAGCTTCGACCACCCGCATCTGCTCACCCCCTACGGCTGGGGCGCCGAGGACGAGCACGT
>CAZHSL010000211.1:0-5038 GCA_964535185.1 uncultured Corynebacterium sp. | reverse complement strand
TGTCCGCCTGCATCTGGATCGCGGCGAGCCCATGGCCCACCACGTCGTGCACCTCGGCGGCGAGCCGGGTCCGCTCCGCATCCAGCGCCCGCCGCTCCTGCTCCGCGCGGTGACGACGACGAGCGTCCTGGACCTGACTGCGTACGAGCCCCACGCACCAGGGCACGACCACCCAGGCGGTCAGCGGCAGCGCCCCCAGCAGCACGTCGGGCGGCGAGTCCCCCTGCCCGACCCCGCGCACCAGATCGCCGAGAAGCAGCAGACCGACCGCAACGCCGGCGATCACGGCGGAACGAGGCATCGCGAGCCGCCGCGCCAGGGACCAGGAGGTGACCGCCGCCGCCAGCAGCACCGGACCAAAGGGGTACCCGAGGGCGAGAAAGGCGGAGGTGGCCGTCGCCGCGAGGAGCGCTGCCAGCTGCGGCCAGCGGCGCAGCCCGATCGCGAGCACCGCCGACGCGGCCAGCAGCAGCGCGCCAGGGTCGACGGCGCCGAGGTCCGGCGGACCGTGACCGCCCGGGGCGAACGGTCCGCGGCCGCCGTCCTCCCCCGGGCCGCGCCAGGGGGCGCCGCGACCGAGGAAGGGCAGCGAGCCCAGCACCAGCACCCCGATGGGCACCATCAGCAGCGCATCGCGCGGGCGCGGCAAGGGCGGGCGTGCTCTCATCGCACCAGCCTCCCTCCAGCTGATCCCTCGGTCGCCGCCTGCGGAGCGCAGTGCGGCCTACGTCCGGGAGCGTATGCGCCCGGGCTGCGCCGCGCGGATACTGGACCCATGATCCGCGTGCTGCTGGTGGACGACCAGGACCTGGTGCGGCTGGGCCTGCGCACCCTGCTCGAGACGGAGGACGGCTTCGCCGTCGCCGGCGATGCGGCCGACGGGCTCGCCGCCGTGGGACAGGCGGCCTCGACGCTCCCCGACGTGGTGCTCATGGACATCCGCATGCCCGGGATCGACGGCATCGAGGCGACCCGGCGCATCGTCGCCCGGCCCGAGCTCGCCCGCACCCGCATCATCGTGCTGACCACCTTCGAGCGAGACGAGTACGTGGTCGATGCGCTCCGAGCCGGCGCCTCGGGCTTCCTGCTCAAGGACACCAGCCCCGCGCAGCTGCTCGAGGCGCTGCGCACGGTGGCCGACGGCGGGGCGCTGCTGGCCCCGAGCGTGACCCGCACCCTGATCGCCGAGTTCGTGGCCGGCGGGCGGCGCCCCCTCTCTCCGCATCCGCGACTGGAGGACCTCACCGCCCGGGAGTCCGAGGTGGTGTCCCTGGTTGCCGAGGGACTGTCCAATCAGGAGATCGCCGAGCGCCTGGTGCTCAGCCCCGCCACCGCCCGCACCCACGTGAGTCGGGCGATGATCAAGCTCGGCGCGAGGGATCGGGCCCAGCTGGTGGTCTTCGCGTACCAGTCGGGGCTCGCCTGAGCAGCACGGCTCCCCGGGGAGCGACGACGACCTGAGGGCCCCGGTCCGCCCTCCCACGCGGTGTGCCGCTGCACGAGAGAGAGCGCCCGACTGACCCTATTACGATACAGCACTGTGCTGTATTATAATCGTCATGACGCCGACGACTCCCCCCACTCCCGGACGACCCCGCAGCGCCGAGGCGGACCGCGCCGTGCTGGACGCCGCCCTGGAGCTCTTCATCGACAAAGGGGTCGACGCCGTGAAGATCGACACCGCGGCGAAGCTGTCCGGGGTCACGCGCGCCACCGTCTACCGCCGCTATCCCCGACGGGAGGACCTGGTGATCGCTGCCATCGCGGAGGGCTACCGGGCCCATCTGGATCACCCCTCCCCCACGGATCCGACCGTCGGCGACATGATCGAGGGCATCGCCGGAGCGCTCGCGGACCCCCGAGTCAGGGGGTTGCTGCGACGACTGATGTCCGTCCCGCACGATCACCCGGAGCTCTTCGCCCGATACCGCCGCGAGACCGGCGCCCACGACCGCGACCAGGTGATCCGCACTGTGCTCGCGAAGGAGGCGGCCACCGGGGGCTTCCCGCCGGGCACCGACCTCGAGATGGTCCAGGTCCTCTTCGCCGGATCCATCAGCTCGCATCTGCTCACCCACCCTGACCACGAGTCGCTGGACCAGGTCGCCGACTACCTGCACCGGGCGCTGCGCACGCTCGGCCTCGAGCACGACGACCCCACCGCCGCGAGCCCCGTGACCGATCCGACGAAGGAGTCCTGATGACCGCCGTGATCACCATCGAGAGCCTGGTCAAGACGTTCGGTCCGCACCGCGCGCTGGCCGGGCTGGATCTCGAGGTCCGCCCCGGTGAGGTCCACGGCTTCCTGGGACCCAACGGGGCCGGGAAGTCGACCACCCTGCGGATCCTGATGGGTCTCCTGCGAGCCGACGGCGGCCGTGCGACCCTGTTCGGAAAGGACCCCTGGACCGACGCGGTCGCCCTCCACCGGCGCCTGGCCTACGTCCCCGGGGACGTCGAGCTGTGGCCCACTCTCACCGGCGGCGAGGTGATCGACCTCCTCGGCCGGATGCGAGGCCATCCCGGAGGCGCCCGACGCGCCGAGCTGATCGAGAAGTTCAGCCTCGACCCGAGCAAGAGGACCCGCACCTATTCCACCGGCAACCGGCAGAAGGTCGCCCTGGTGGCGGCGTTCGCCTCCGAGGCGGAGCTCCTCGTGCTGGACGAGCCCACCTCGGGCCTCGATCCCCTCATGGAGCTCGTGTTCCAGGACGAGATCGAGCGGGTCCGCGCAGAGGGCCGCACGGTGCTGCTCTCCAGCCACATCCTCGCGGAGGTCGAGCGGCTCGCCGACCGCGTCAGCATCGTGCGCAACGGCGCGAGGGTCGAGACCGGCACGCTCGCCGAGATGCGGCACCTCTCCGGCACCCATGTCGAGATCACCACCCGGGAACCCGCGACAGGGCTGAGCGCTCTGGACGGCGTGAGCGACCTGGAGCAGGACGGCGCCACCGCACGCTTCCTGGTCACCGGCAGCGGCCTGGGCGGCGCGCTGGCGCACCTGAGCGGCTTCGGGATCGAGGCACTGCACAGCGCCCCACCGAGCCTCGAGGCGCTCATGCTGCGCCACTACGACACACGGGAGACGGTGAGCGACGATGCATGAGGCCCTGGTCGGCACCGGGCTGCTGCTGCGACTCGGTCTGCGACGGGACAGGCTGAAGCTCCCGCTGTGGACGATCTCGATCGCCCTCTTCGTGCCCTTCTTCTTCCGTTCCCTGGAGTCGACCGCCGGCCCGGACCCGCAGCAGGCCGTCGACGACCTGGCGGACGCCCGCACCATGCTCGACATCTTCGCCGGGCCGGTCTACGGCCTGGACTCGGTCACGCTGCAGAAGTACTTCCTGATGTACAACCAGGAATTCCTGCTGGCCGCAGCCCTGATGAGCATCCTGACGATCGTGCGGCACACCCGCGGCGAGGAGCAGTCGGGACGGGCCGAGCTGGTGCGCACCGCCGTGATCGGTCGCCATGCACCGCTCACGGCCGCCCAGCTCGTGGCGGTGCTCAGCAACGCCGTACTCGCAGTGCTCCTGAGCATCGGGGCTGCGAGCATCGGATTCGGCGGCGGGGACGCAGCCCTGTACGGGGCCTCGATCGGGGCGACCGGACTGTTCTTCGCCGGCCTGACCGCGACGACCGTGCAGCTCGCCTCCACCGGGAAGGCCGCTGCCGGGATCTCCGGGGCGGCCCTCGCCGCGGCCTCGATCGGCCGGGGCGCGGCGGCGGCACAGGGCAACGACCATCCCGCGCTGTGGCTCTCGCCGATGTCCTGGGCGAACCTCACCAGACCGATCACGGATCCCACCTGGTGGCCAGTGCTGCTGGCGCTGGGGACCGGGGCCGCGTTCGCCGCTCTCGGCTACGCATTGTCGGCCCGCCGCGACGTCGGCCGCGGATTCTTCACTCCGCGCCGCGGACGGACGGCGGCCTCGCGCTGGCTGTCGACGCCGCTCGCGCTCGCGCTCCGCGTGCAGCGCCGCACGATCCTGTGGTGGATGGTGGCGATGGGTCTGCTCGGCCTGGTCTGGGGAAGCCTGGTCGGCGCCATCGGCTCGGTCGAAGGAGGCGAGGCCACCTTCGGCGCGGATCTGGAGCGCGGCTACCTCAGTCTGCTCGGGGTCACCCAGGCACTGCTGGTGGGCATCTTCGTCCTGACCTCGATGGCCCGCGTGAAGGCGGAGGAGATCGACGGTCGCCTCGGCAGCGCGCTCGGCACCGCGACAGGGAGGGTCACCTGGCTCGGCTCCTGGGTGCTGGTCACGATGCTCGGGACCGCGCTCATCCTGCTGGCATCCGGGTGGGGACTCGGGACAGCAGCCTCCGCGGCCACCGGTGACCCCGACTTGCGGGGAGAAGTGCTCGGCGCCGTCATCGGCCGTCTTCCGGAGCTGCTCACGCTGACCGGCATCTCAGCCGTTCTGTACGGAGCGGCGCCGCGGTGGCAGGGGCTCTCCTGGGCGGTGTACGGATTCGGCGTGGTCATCCGCTTCTTCGGGGAGCCGCTGCCTCAATGGGTCCAGGACCTCTCGGTCTTCCAGCACATCCCGCGCATGCCGGTCGAGGAGTTCTCCGCCGCGGCCTTCCTGGGCCTCTCGGCCGCAGCCGCCACTCTCCTCGTCGCGGCACTGCTCGCCTTCCGCCGTCGGGATCTGTGACTACTGCACGGCGGCCGCGCCGCCCGCGCCTCGGACAGCGACCCCCGGCCGAAGTTCCCGAGATTTCCTCTCCCAACCCCCTTGACATCCTGGAACCTGGACCGCGACGATGTGCGTCATACGAATAACGCTCGTCGTTCGACACGCGGACGACCCGGACTCAGGAGCAGCGATGGCGCAACGCCCCACGATGCACGACGTGGCCGCGAAGGCCGGGGTCTCCCAGGCCGTCGTGTCCCTCGTGCTCAGCGGACGCTACGCCGGGCGCGCCTCGGAGACCACCGCAGACCGCATCCGCGCCGCCGCGAGCGATCTCGGATATCGCACCAACCTCCAGGCCAAGACGCTGAAGACGGGGATCTCCGAGATCATCGGCCTGG
>CAZHSL010000210.1:0-5066 GCA_964535185.1 uncultured Corynebacterium sp. | reverse complement strand
CCCTGCGCCCTGACGCCCCACGCTCCGAGCCGCCGCACCCCGACGCCACACGCTTCAAGCCGCCGCGCCCCGTCGCCCCGCGCCCCGACGCCTCGGTCCGCTCGCTGCGCATCCTCCTGCCGCTGGGCCTGCTCAGCAGCCTGGTCACCGCCGCGCTCGGAGTGCGCTGGCTGCTCGCCCCGGACGCCGCGGCCCTCGCCGCGAGCACCGCAGAGCCGCCCCTGCTGGTCCTGGTGGGCCCCGGCCCGCTGTACGCCGCGCAGGTGGTGGTGGCGCTGCTGGGCGCGTTCGCCGCAGCGGCCGGACTGCGTCATCCCGTCGGACTGCGTCCGGCCGAATTGCACCGTCAGGCCGAACTGCGCCGTCCGGTCGGCCTGCGCCGTGCCGCCGTGCCCGCGCTGGTCGTGGTGGGAGCTCTCCAGGTCATCGTGCTGGGCCTGGGCTTCGCGAGCTTCATGACGCTCGCGGCGACGGGCTACCTGATCGCGCTGTCGATGCCGCCGCTGCTGCTCACGATCGGCGTGCTGCTGGTGGTCCACGGGGGCCGGGCGCGCTGGGCGGTCGGCGTGCCGCTGCTAGTGCTGCTCGCGCTCGGCGCGGCCCTCGGCGCGGAGGCCGTCGTGCACCTCGCGGCCCAGCTCCTGCCGGCGGTGCTGGCCGAGAGCGGCCCGATCTTGGCCACCGCCCACTTCGTCGCCGCCGGTGCGCTCTGGGCCGGGGTCTGCGGGACCGTGCTGCGCGGTGCCGGCCACCTCGAGCGCCTGGGCGCCTGGACCGTGCGCCGGCGCGGGATGCTCACCCTGCTCGCCGCCTGCGGACCGCTTCCCTACGCGCTGACCCGCCTCACCTGGCTCACCCCGTGGCCGCTGCTCGGCGGGGAGGCGGCCGAGGCGGACCTCGCCACCCGCGTCTGGGGCCTCACCCTGTCGCTGGGGGCCTGGCTCGGGGTGCTGCTCACGATCGGCCTGATCCGGCCCTGGGGCGAGGTGTTCCCGCGCTGGTTCCCCGTGGTCGGCGGTCGCCCCGTCCCCGTGGCCTTCGCCGCGATCCCCGGCTACACGGTCGCGGCGCTGCTGTGCTTCGCGGCGGTGCCGATGGTGCTCAGCGCCTCCACCCTGGGGTTCGCCCCGATGCTCGCCTTCGCGCTGATCTTCCCGTGCTGGTTCTGGGGACCGGTGCTCGCTCTCGCCGTGCGGGGGTACACCGGGCATCGGCGCTCGACCATCGGCCCTCGCGCCGGGGCCACCGCCTCGGCCAGGATGGGGGCGTGAACCTTCGACGGGACGGCCGCCGCTTCGCGTGGCTGATGACGGGCGCGGCGATCGGCACCACGGTGGTGTTCGTCCTCGCGCTCGTGACCCCGCTGGCCCGCCCGTTGCTCGCCTCACCTCTCCTCCTCGTGCTCGGGGTGCTGGCCGCGGTGCTGGTGGGCGGGCTGCTGGGCCTCGTCCCAGGCGTGCGGGAGCTCGAGGTGACTGCGGCTCGATCGATGCTCGGCGTCAGCGCGGAGCTGGTGGTGCCCGCCCGGCCCGGCCTCGTGCACCGCGTCCAGGACGTGGTCTGGGTGCAGCTGCACCTGCTGCTGGGGCTGAGCGCCGCCGCCTGCCTGACCATGCTGCTGCCGGCCTCGGTGGTCGCACTGCTCGGCGCGACCGGCGTGATCGGTGCGCACGGTGCACTCGGCGAGATGGGGGTGCTGGCGATCCCGTCGACCGTGCCCGGCAGGATCATCACCGGGGCACTGGCGATGCTGGGGGCCGCCGTGGCACTGTTGGCGGCCCTGCCGCTCGGGGCGCTCTCCGCGCAGCTGGCCCCGCGCCTGCTGGGGCCCACCACCGGGGACCGGCTCGAGGTGGCCCTGGCCCGCGCCGAGCGCGAGGCGGAGCACACCCGGATCGCCCGCGACCTCCACGACGGCATCGGCCACTCCCTGACCATCGTGAGCATCCAGGCCGCGGCGGGCGCCCGGGTGCTGGAGCGCGACCCGGGCGCCGCCGGCGAGGCGCTGGCACGGATCGAGGCCACCGCCCAGGAGGCCCTCGCCGAACTCGACGGGGTGCTCGCCGCGCTGCGGGAGGAGAGGACGGCCCACGGGCAGCTCGCCTGCTCGCCGCACCGCCTGCTCGACGGCGTGCTCGAGGACCACCGCCGCGCGGGGATGGACCTGCGCGCCGAGGGGGAGATCCCGACCGAGCTCCCCGCAGTGCAGGGCGAACATCTGGTGCGGATCGTCACCGAGCTGCTGACCAATGCCCATCGACATGGCGGGGCCGGCCCGGTGGTGCTGCGGATCGGTGCCGGGCCCGGGCCGACGGGGGAGCGGTCCGCGGTCGTGGAAGCCGCGAACCCGCTGGCCCCGTCGGCCGCCTCCGTTCCGCTCGAGGGCGACCGCCCGTCGGGCGGCGCCCCGGGCTCCGGCGGGCGGGGACTGCCCGGCCTGCGCGAGCGGCTCGCCCTGTGGGGTGGGACGCTGGAGGCCGGGCCGCACCAGGGCACCTGGCGTGCCCGCGCCGTCGTCCCGATCCTCGTCGAGAGGCCACCGCCGTGACGCGAACCCGGACCCCGGCCGAGAGCCCGGCCCTGCCCGCCACCGCCGTGCGGATCCTGCTCGCGGACGACGAGCCGCTGGTGCGCCAGGGCATGCGGATGATCCTCGAGGCGGAGGAGGACCTCCAGGTGGTCGGCGAGGCCGACGACGGCGCCTCCGCGCTCGCCCAGGCCCGCCGTCTGGTGCCGGACGTGGTGTGCATGGACGTGCGGATGCCCGAGGTCGACGGGCTCCGCGCCACCGAGCTCGTGCTGCGCCTGCCCGACCCGCCGAAGGTGCTGGTCGTGACCACTTTCGAGCACGACGGCCACGTGCTGGACGCGCTGCTCGTCGGGGCGTCGGGCTTCCTGCTCAAGCGCGCCGGCGCCGACGAGATGGTGCAGGCGGTGCGCACGATCGCCCACGGCGACAGCCTGCTGTTCCCCGCAGCCGTGCGCGACCTGCTGCGGCCCCGGGCCCGGACCGCGGCGCACACCGGCCCGGCGCTCACCCCGCGGGAGCAGGAGGTGCTCGAGGCCGTGGCGGGCGGCGCCAGCAACGCCGAGATCGCCGCGCAGCTCGTGCTCGGCACCGAGACCGTGCGCACCCATGTCGCCTCCGTGCTGCGGAAGCTCGGGGCCCGGGACCGCACCCAGGCCACGGTGATCGCCTACCGCACCGGCCTCGTCGAGCCCTGAGCTGCGGGTGCCGCGGCACCCGCCCCGACCTCGGCAGGGGCGAGGGGCGACCTCGCGGGGAGCGGGCCGTGGGCGACCGTCAGCTGACGACGGTGGCGTCGCCCTGACGGGCCTCCAGCAGCTGATCGCGCGAGTACGCCCGGATGCCTATGGTCTGGGCCCGTCCCGGGTCGGAGACCAGGAGGCGGCCCTCGGCGTCCTCGCCCTGGGCGACGACGAAGTGGCCGTAGTCCGCCTCCTCGCCGAGCAGCCGGCCGTGATGGACGTGCAGGATCGCGACGGAGCCGCGGGCCGCGGCCTCCAGCCCCTCCGTGAACTCGAAGCGCGTGGCCTTGGCGTCCGCGTCGCGGATCCCCCGCTCGAGATCCCCGAGATAGGCGCCGGTGTAGTCGACGGACTTGACCGACGGGTCCTCCCACGGCGACAGGCCGCTGCGGGCACGCATCTCCTGGACCGCTCGGGCGTTGCCGCCCACCGCAGCGCCCGCCGTGCCCGAGACGTAGTGCTCGACCGGGCGACCGGCGGCGATCATGGCGATCACGGCCGAGGTCGGGCCGCAGTTCTCCCCGTCCCAAGGGCCGGTGCCCATCTGGTCGACGACCACCAGGTCGCTGGTGGCATGGGCCTGCGAGGAGGCGAACAGACCGGCGGCCGCGGTGAGCCCGATGACGCCGAGGCCGCGCAGCGCGGTGCGTCGGCTGAGGGTGGTGTGCTGGGGGCTGGTCAACCCGATACCTCCGGGGGTGCATGAGGACGGTGCAGGGACGCCTCGAACCGTCACCGGGGACGACGGCCCCTCGGTCCGTGGGGCCGTGGGTCGTGTCCCGCGGCCGTCGAGGGGCCCACCACGCTTGCCGAGTCGGCCCCGTCTCGGCAAGCCCGGCGTGATCCTCCGCTCCTGCGGCTCAGCGCACAGTCGACCCAGCGAGGCCGACGGGCCCGGCTCCCGTGCTGGTCAGACGGCTGCGGTGGGGTCCGAGTCCGAGATGACGCACCGATCGGGGGTGAGCTCGAAGGCGTGATGTGGGCGACCGAAAGCCGCCTCGCGGCCCCGGCAGAGGAAGCCGAGCTTCGTCAGCACCCGCGCCGAGGCCGGGTTCTCGACATCGGCCAGCGCGGCCAGGCGCGGCAGCTCCAGCGCACCGAAGGCGGCGCCGACGCACAGCCGCGCGGCCTCCGTGGCCAGGCCCCGTCCCCAGGCGGCCCGCGCCAGCGTGTACCCGAGCTCGACACCGTGCGCGGTGACCTCGAGCCCCGCATCGCCGATCAGGTCCCCGCTCCCGCGGTCCACCACCGCCCAGAACGCATAGCCGTGCTCGTGCTGGTGACGGCGGTAGCCCGCGATCATCCGCGCGGTCTCCTCGAACGGGACCGCTCCGCCCTCGCCCACGTGCCGCATGACCTCCTCGTCCCCGTAGACGGCATGGGCGGCAGGGGCGTCCGCCGCCTCGAAGGGACGCAGCAGCACGCGCCGGCCGCGCAGCGGGAAGCTCAGCGGCGCGGAGGGACGGAGCGCGGGGGATGGAGGCACGGAAGCAGTGTGCGGCGGTTCGTCGGCCGTGGTCAACGCAGATCTGCGGGGCCGCGCGGGCTACCCTGACCGGGATGTCACGCGCCGCTGTCCTGCCTCCCGTGCTGCTCGGCCTCGTGGTCCTGCTGCTCGCGCAGATGGTGGGCCTGGCCGCGTCGGCCCTGCTCGGCCTGCCCGTGCCCGGGGTGGTGCTGGGGATCGTGCTGCTGGTGCTGCTGGGCATCCTGCGCCCCACCCGCCCCGTGGCCCGCGCCGCCGAGCCCGCGGCCACCCCGCTGCTGGCGCATCTGCAGCTGCTGTTCGTCCCGCC
>CAZHSL010000209.1:0-5067 GCA_964535185.1 uncultured Corynebacterium sp. | reverse complement strand
ACCACGGAGGACGCTCATGAGCACGCTCGACGTCATCGTCGCGACCATCGGCAGGGCGCACGGCCTGCGCGGCGAGGTCTCGCTCACCCTGCGCACCGATCAGCCCGAGGAGCGCCTGCGGACCGGTGCCGTCTTCACAGTCGACGTCGCGGGACGGGAGCGCACCCTGACCGTCGCCTCCACCCGGACCCAGCAGGGCCGCTGGTACGCGCGCTTCCAGGAGGTCGCCGACCGCACCGACGCCGAGTCCCTGCGCGGCATCGACCTGCAGATCGACGTCGACGCCGAGCAGGAGGCCGACGAGGACCCCGACGCCTGGTACCCCGCGCAGCTCAAGGGCCTGCGCGTCGAGCATGTCGACGGCCGGGAGCTCGGCACCGTGATCGGCATCGACCACTACCCGGCGCAGGACCTGCTGATCGTGCGCACCCCCGACCGGCGCCGCGTGCAGCTGCCCCTGGTCGAGGAGCTGGTGCCCGAGGTCGACCTCGAGGCCGGGGTGGTGCGCGCCGACCCGCCCGGAGGACTCTTCGATGCGCTCCCCGAGGACGAGCAGGGCCCCGAGCCCGAGACCTCCGCACCGCCGCGGACGGAGCGCTGAGGATCCGCATGCGCATCGACGTCATCACGATCTTCCCCGAGTACCTCAGCCCCCTCGAGCTCTCCCTCATCGGGAAGGCGCGCCGGGAGGGACTCGTGGATCTGCACGTCCACGACCTGCGGCAGTGGACCCACGACCGCCATCGCACGGTCGACGACGCCCCGCTCGGCGGCGGCGCCGGCATGGTGATGAAGCCCGAGCCCTGGGCGGCTGCCTTCGCGGGGGTGCGCGCGGCCGGGCACGCCGTGCTGGGGGCCGACGTCGAACCCCTGATCATCTTCCCCAACCCGGCGGGGGAGCCCTTCGCCCAGAGCACCGCGCAGGAATGGTCCGAGTGCGAGTGGCTGGTGTTCGCCTGCGGACGCTACGAGGGCATCGACGAACGCGTCTACCAGCACCTGCAGGACGTCGGCTGTGAGGTGGCGCTGGCGTCCCTCGGCGACTACGTGCTCAACGGCGGAGAGGTCGCGGTGCTCGCGATCACCGAGGCCGTGGTGCGCCTGGTGCCGGGCGTGGTCGGCAACGCCGCCTCTCTCGTCGAGGAGTCCCACTCCGAGGCTCTGCTCGAGTACCCGCTCTACACGCGCCCGGCGAGCTGGACCGATCCTGCCGGGGTGGTCCGCGAGGCGCCGCCGATCCTGCTGTCCGGCGACCACGGCCGGATCGCCGCCTGGCGCAGGGAGCAGTCCCTCGCCCGGACCCGCGAGCGTCGCCCCGACCTGCTGCCACCGGCCGATGGGGACGTCGCCGGCTCCTGACCCCGCCCGGCGGAGCCTGCCGTGACGCAGCCGACACCGTGCTGCGGTGATGACCGGCACGATCCCCGCCGTCCCGGCTTGCCGGGCCTGTGCTGCGCTGGCAGAATGACCCCTCGTGCGCACCGCGCGTCCCTCTGCCTCAGGGGAGGGCGCAACACGCGGTCGGGCAGGTCCGTGGCGATGGGAGTCGCCGCCAGAGGCCCAGCACACCGGTACGGGGAGCCCGCTCCTCGCCGGATCGACGGTTCCACAGGGGCGCCCCGGTCGGGGAGCCCCGAGAACGACGCCGTCCGACCTGAGGCGGAGGGCAGGAGAGAGAACATGCAGAAGCTCGACGAGCTCGACAAGGCGTCCCTGCGCGAGGACGTCCCCGCATTCCGCGCCGGCGACAACGTCAAGGTGCACGTGAAGGTCATCGAGGGCAACCGCTCTCGCATCCAGATCTTCCAGGGCTACGTCATCGGTCGCCAGGGCCACGGCGTGGGCGAGACCTTCCGCGTCCGCAAGGTGTCCTTCGGCGTCGGCATCGAGCGCGTGTTCCCCGTGCACGCCCCGACCGTCGACAAGATCGAGGTCGTCACCCGCGGCGACGTGCGCCGCGCGAAGCTGTACTACCTGCGCAACCTCACCGGCAAGAAGGCCCGCATCAAGGAGAAGCGCGAGCACTCCTGATCCCGGGCATGGCCCGAGGCGGCGTGAACGGACGGCGGCGGCCCCACTCTGTGGTGGCCGCCGCCGTCGGCGTCGTGCTGCTGCTGGTCGGCGCGCTGCTGGTGCGGCACTACGCGGTCCAGGCCTTCCGCATCCCCTCGGCCTCGATGGCCCCGGCCCTGCAGCCCGGCGACGTGCTGCTGGCCGACCGCACCACCCGCGGTACCGCGGAGCCGGGGGAGATCGTCGTCTTCGACGGGCGCGGCTACTTCGCGCCCTCCGCCGCCGACGGCGACCGGTACTGGGTCAAGCGCGTCATCGCCGTCGGCGGACAGGCCGTGCACTGCTGCGACGCGGACGGCGCGATCACCGTCGACGGAACCGAGCTCGAGGAGCACTATCTGCCCGAGGGCACGGCGCCGAGCCGGATCGAGTTCGACCTCGTGGTCCCCGACGGCCGCATGTTCGTGCTCGGGGACAACCGCACCGACTCCACGGATTCCCGGCACCTGCTGGGCGCGCCGGGCGGCGGCATGATCCCCGTGGACCGCGTGGTGGGGGAGGCGGACCGCATCGTGTGGCCTCTCACTCGCCGGGGCGCGCTCTGACGCACAGCATCTGCGGATAGGATCACGGCGATGAACGCGTCCCACGATTCCCGCTCTGCTGAGTCCCGCTCCGGGGACTCCGCAGCCGGCACGGACCCCGCCGGCGGGGACGCGGAGCACGCCACGCCGCGCCGGACGCGCCGCCAGCGCATGCCGCTGTGGCTCGACACGCTGGTGACGATGGTGGTCGCACTGCTGATCGCGGTGCTGGTGAAGACCTTCCTGATCCAGCCCTTCTACATCCCGTCGGCGTCGATGAACCCGACCCTCCTGGAGGACGACAAGATCCTCGTCTCCAAGCTCAGCCCCGGCGTGTTCGACCTGCAGCGCGGGGACGTCATCGTCTTCGAGGACCCCGACGACTGGATCCCCGGCGACGCGACCGAGAACCCGACGGCGCGGGTGCGGGTGATGATGCTGCTCAGCCTCGTCGGCCTGGCCCCCGACCCCTCCCAGGACCACCTCGTCAAGCGCCTGATCGGGGTGTCGGGCGATCACGTGGTGTGCGAGTCGAAGGGTGCGGCCCTCGAGGTCAACGGGGTCACGCTCGACGAGCCCTACATCAACCCGGGAACCCCGGCCTGCCAGGTGGCATTCGACGTCACCGTCCCGGAGGGCAAGGTGTGGGTGATGGGGGACAACCGCTACTCCTCCGCCGACTCCGCCTACCACGAGTCCCAGGGCGACAGCGGCTTCGTCGACGAGTCCGACATCACCGGCAGGGCCGAGGTGATCTTCTGGCCGATCGGCAGCTGGAACCGCCTGGACGACGGCCGCGCGAGCTTCGCCGACGTGCCGGAGGCACCGTGACGGTGATCCTCCCGTCCCTCGAAGTGGAGCTCGGCCTCGCCGCCCGCCATGGGGCCGGTCGCCGCGTCATCGTGGGGATCGACGAGGTGGGCCGCGGCGCCCTCGCGGGACCGGTCGCCGTGGGCGCCTGCGCGCTCGAGGTGGTCGACGGCGTGATCGCGCCGCTGCCCGACGGCATCAGGGACTCGAAGGCGCTGACCGCCCGCCGGCGCGAGGCGCTCGTGGCCCCGATCCTGGAGACGGTGCATGCCGGCGCCGTGGGCTGGTCGAGCCCGGCCGAGATCGACGAGATCGGGATCATGCCCGCGCTGACCCGGGCCGCTCTGCGCGCCCTGGAGGCCCTCGGGCCCGACGTCGTGGCGGATGCGATCGTGCTCGACGGGGACGTCGACGTCCTCTCACCCGCACTGGCCGGGGCGGACCGACCCGCGCCGCTGGTGCATCTGCAGGTCGCGGCGGACCGCGACTGCGCGAGCGTGGCCGCGGCCAGCATCCTGGCGAAGGTGGCGCGGGACGCCCACATGGTCGAGCTGGACGCGGAGGCACCCCACTACTGCTGGGCCGCCAACAAGGGATACGGCTCCGCGGCGCACCGCGCGGCGATCGACGAGCGGGGCGTCCACGTGCATCACCGCCGCAGCTGGCGGCTCGGCTCCCGGGCCGCAGAGGCGCCGCCGGCGCCCGTCGTCGCGCCGCCGCCCCGCTCTTCCCGAGTGACTCCTGCGGCGACCGCGGAGCCCGTGCCGGCTGGCGTACTGTGGGATGACCAGTGGTCCGCGCAGGACAGGAAGGAGCGTCGGTGAGCGCCCAGGAACTCGAGAACTACGAGTCCGATCTCGAACTCCAGCTGTTCCGCGAATATCGCGACGTGGTCAGCCTGTTCACCTACGTGATCGAGACCGAGCGCCGCTTCTACCTCGCCAACCAGGTGGACCTGCAGGTCCGCTCCGGGGGCGGCGAGGTCTTCTACGAGCTGCGGCTCGCGGACGTCTGGGTGTGGGACATCTACCGCTCGAACCGCTTCGTGCGCTCCGTGCGCGTGGTGACCTTCAAGGACGTCAACATCGAGGAGCTCAACAAGCAGGACATCTCCCTGCCCTGACCTCCTGCGGCGGCGCACCGATCCTCCACAGCGCCCCTTGGTCCCCAAAGGCGCCGCGGCGAACGCGGCAAGCGGTGAAGCCGGTCACGCTGGCCGCATGAACAGCCTCGCGAAGAGCACCGGATCCACCGGCCGACCCCTTCCCGGCCCCGCCGCCGGAACCGTCCCCGGCCCCGCCGCGGATCCGCCCCCGGCCGGTCCGATCGCCCCGCCCCCGCCCCGCCGGGTGAGGGAGATGAGCACCGCCGCGCTCGGCCGGGCCGGGGAGGACCTCGCCGCCGCCCACCTGAGCGCCTGCGGCTGGCAGATCGTCGAGCGCAACCTGCGCCTGAAGCAGGGCGAGCTGGACATCGTGGCGCTGGCCCACACCACCCTCGTCTTCGTCGAGGTCAAGACCCGTCGCTCCTTCGTCACCGGAGTGCCGCAGGCCGCCGTCACCCCCGACAAGCTGCGACGCCTGCGCCGGCTGGCCGGCGAGTACCTGATGGAGCGCTCGACCCCGCACCGCGACGTGCGGATCGACGTCGTCGCCGTCCA
>CAZHSL010000208.1:0-5086 GCA_964535185.1 uncultured Corynebacterium sp. | reverse complement strand
AGCGCGAAGCGCTGCTGCCCGAAGCGCACCACCAGGGAGTCGTCGGGGACGCCGGCCACCCCGTGCAGGTCGGCCACGCAGAACGTCGCCTCATCGGTGACGCCGTCGAAGGGAAGGCCCAGCTGGTGGCGCACGGGGGAGCTCGCCCCGTCGGCCCCGATGAGGTACCGGGCCCGGATCCGCAGCGGTCCCTGCGGCCCCTCGGCCAGCACCTCGACGTGATCGTCGTGCTCCTCGAGGCTCACGAGGCTGTGCCCCCAGAGCACCGGGCGGCCCTCCTCGGCGAGCGTGCGGGCCAGCAGCTCCTCGTTGCGGGACTGCTCGAAGATCTGCGCTCCGGGGAACGGGGTCCAGCCCGTCTGGGCCGCGCCGAAATCGGCGCTCGCGTCAGCCCCGTCGGCCCGGTCCGTCCCGTCGATCCGCGAAGGGTCCGGGGCGATCCGAAGCCGGCCGGCGGGATTCGCGCCGGCGAGCACCTTCTCTGCCAGGCCCAGCTGGTCGTAGATCTCCATGCTGCGGGCCTGCACCACGATCGCCCGGGATTCCCGGGTGGGCCCGCTCTTCCCGTCGATGACCAGCGAGTCGACGCCGCGACGGTGCAGGACCAGGCCCGCCATCAGCCCGGTGGGGCCTGCACCGACCACCAGTACGTCGGTCTCCAGCGGGGGTGTGTCGGGCATGGCGGGCTCCCTCTCGACGCGGCGGCGGGTCGTTCCGTGGTGCCACGGTAGACCTGTGCGGTGCCGTGCGGTATCCCGCAGCGGCCGCCCGGGCTCGGAACCGGCGCGGACCTGGCGCAGATCGAGCGGCGTTCGGGTGCAGATCGGGCGCAGAAAAGCGCCGTGGGACCGATGCGCGGATGCACATGAGTCGCTACGGCGCATGACTGCGGCTCGCCCGCAGGACGGTTCGCCTGCGGGGGAGGGCTGGCTCGCTCGAGGGCGTCGCCAGGGGGCGTGGGGTGCACGCCCGCCCGGTGTCAGGCGGAGGTGCCCGCCAGCTCGCGGCGGCGCTTCCGGTCGGCCTTCCCGGCCTTGCGTGCGAAGTGCGCGGCGGAGGACAGATCCACCTCGACGACGGGGTAGATGTTCCCGTCCTCCCAGGTGGTGGTGTGCTCCGACGTGCGGGTGGAGCGGGTCAGGTAGCGCAGCCCCGCGCTCTGGTCGCGGAAGACGACGAGATGCTGCTGCGGGCTGTCGGAATGTCGATGATCGGTGTGCTGCATGGTGGTTCTCCTTCGAGGTCGGCGCAGTGCCGACCGGTGTTCTGGTGCCGGCGGGGACGCCGGGGCGCGCGATCTGCGCGGGAGGCGACCGGTCCGCTGGGGCGGACGATCGCCGGGCCGCATCCGCTGGGGCGGACGAGCCGGTGGCGCGCACCGATCGCTCTGCTCCACGGGAGCCGCCTGGTCGACGGGCTGGAGGCGAGGCGAGGGCGCAGGCCGTGCGAGTCGGGCTCCGCTGCGCTGCCGTCGTGGCAGTGCGCCGGGCCGCGGGGGCTCGCGGTTCTCGAGCGGGCGGTGTCATCGCCCAGGTGGCGGGTCTCTCCGCCGCGATGGCGATGAGATCGCCGGTCCGGGCCACGGGTGTCGACCACCTGGGACCGCGTCGGACGCTATCAGTCTTCAACCACGAGGCCAATGGGTTTATTCCCGCGGCGCCGACGATGCGCAGCTGGTGGATCCGCGCGCCTCATCCACCCGCTCTGCGGCGCTCGGCCCGCGCGGCCGGCGCGGAGGCGGACCGGTGCGGGTCGCCCGCGCTCCCGTCCAGCTCGTCCCGGTGCCCCCTGCGCGCCTGGGGATCCACGATCAGCAGCACGTCGACCGGTCCGCCCTCGGCGCCGAAGGCGTGGGGGAGCATCGTGTCGAACTCCGCGCACTGATTCTCCGTGACCCGGTGTCGCTGCTCGCCCAGCAGCAGGGTGAGGGTGCCGGAGAGGACCACCAGCCACTCGTGGCCCGGGTGGGCGCGCATCCGTTCGGCCGCGGGCGGCGGGCCGGTGACCCTGCGCCGCAGGACCACGGTCTCCGGGGCGCTGCGGATGCGCCAGCGCAGCGCGTCCATGCCGTGCTCGATGGTCGCGTTCGAGACCACCTCCTCCGCCTGCGTCTCGACGAGCTCGTCCAGGCCCGTGTCCAGGGCGCGGGCGAGGACCACCAGCTGGTCCAGGGCGAGGCGACGCTGCCCGTTCTCGATGCGGGACAGGGTGGAGGGGCTGAGGTGAGCGCGGGCGGCGAGATCCCCCAGCGAGAGGCCCTGGGCGAGGCGCAGGGCACGCAGCCGTTGCCGGACCAGGCCATCCACGCCCTCAGAAGTTTGCGTCATGAGCAAGATGCTATGCCGGGCCGGCAAAGTGTGTCTACGGTCGGCGCATGCCTTCCGCCGGAGGCCCCGCATCGAGAGGACGCCCCATGACCATCACCGGCCTGCAGACCTCCACCGACCATCTCCCCACGATCCTCGTCGACGTCGCCGTGCTCGGCGGCGGCGCCGCCGGGCTCAGCGGAGCGCTGATGCTCGCCCGCTCCCGCCGCAGCGTGGTGGTGATCGACTCCGGCACACCCCGCAACGCCCCGGCCGAGGGCATCCACGCCCTGCTCGGCAACGAGGGCACCCCACCGGCGGAGTACCTCGCCCGCGGCCGCGCCGAGGTGCGCCAGTACGGCGGCCGGGTCGTCACCGGCGAGGTCGTCTCGGCGCGCGCCGCCGACCCGTCGGCCGACGGCGACCTGCGCTTCACCGTCGACCTCGCCGACGGACGCACCCTCACCGCCCGCCGCCTGCTGATCGCGACCGGGGTCCGCGACGCGCTGCCCGAGATCCCGGGGCTCGCCGCGCACTGGGGCCGCGGCGTGGTCCACTGCCCCTTCTGCCACGGCTGGGAGGTGCGCGACCAGGCCATCGGCGTGATCGCCACCGGGGCCATGTCCTCCCACCAGGCGCTGATGTTCCGCGCCCTGAGCGAGGACGTCACCGTCTTCGCGGCCGAGGGGCCCGAGCTCGCCCCCGCCGCCCGGGAGCGCTTCGCGGCCCTGGACGTCACCGTCGTCGAGACCGGGATCGAGGAGATCGTCGCGGACCCCGAAGGAGGGATCGCCGGCGCGCGCCTGGTCGACGGCACGCTCGTCCCGCGCTCCGTGCTGGCCGCCGCCACCGTGATGACCCCGCGCCTGGACGGGCTCGAGGACCTCGGGCTCCGCCTCGAGGAGCTCCCCGCCGGGATGGGATCGAAGGTCGTGACCGGGAACGCCGGTGCCGCCGAGGTACCCGGCGTGTGGGTCGCCGGCAACGCCGCCGAGCCCAGCGCCCAGGTCGGGGCCGCGGCCGCCGGCGGCGCGCTCGCCGGCGGCCACCTCCACGGGATGCTGGTCATGGCCGACGCCGACGCGGCCGTCGCGGCCCGTCGGGACCGCGCCGCGGCCTGAACCCGGCCCGCGGACGCCCCGCCTCTGCGAGGATCAGCCCATGCGCATCGCACTGATCGGCGGCAAGGGCGGGGTCGGCAGCTCCCTCGTCCAGGCCTGGCGGGCCGAGCACGAGCTGGCCGTCCTGGACCGCAGCGAGGCCCCGCTGCCCGGAGTGCGGGACGTGGTGGGCGAGGCCGACGACCCCGAGGCGCTCACCGCCGTGCTCGAGGGCGCCGAGGCCGTAGTCCACCTGGCCGCCCATCTGCCTCACGGCAGCGAGGCCGAGCAGCTGCCGGGCACCGCCGCCGCGATCGGCGTGAACGTCGGCTCCGTGCTGCTGGCCATGCGGCTCGCGAGGCAGCTCGGCGTGCGCTCCTTCGTGCACATCAGCTCCCTCGACGTCTTCGCCCGATACGGCGAGTCACCGATCCCGCCCGGTGCCGAGCCCGACGCGACCGCGCTGTACGGGCTGACGAAGCGCCTTGCGGAGCAGGCTCTGCGCCTGGCCGCAGAGGGGCCCGCGCCCACGGCGGAGGAGGGCCCGCTCACCGTCACCTCGCTGCGCCTGGCCTACCCCACCACCGCGGAGGCCTGGCCGCGCTGGGTGACCCCGCTGCGCGAGGAGCAGGGCGAACCGGTGCTGCGCACCCTCGAGGACGGCACGCCGATCAGCGCCCTGCACCCGGAGGACCTGGCCGCGGCCGTGAGGGCGGCGCTGGATCGGCAGGGAGGCCGTGCCTACGAGGCGATCGCGATCACGGCGGCGCCGCACACGCTCGCCGACGACTCCGCCGAGCGGCTGCTCGGCTGGCGTCCTCGCCACGTGCTGACGGACTGACCACTGCGGTCGCGCCGCGCTGATCGTCGCGCCGCCGTTGCACCTCCCTCGTCGTCCTGGGCGCCGTCGCGCGACCGGACGATGCGACGACCTCCCGCACCGACCGGTCGGGACCCTGGGCTCTCCCGCCCCCGGGGCGTAGCGTCCCGGCCACGGCATCAACCGCCGCACGAGCACACCAGGGAGGACGCCATGACGACGGACGACACGCTCACCCAGCAGGACGTGGTGCAGAAGCTCCGCGACGCGGACCTGGTCATGCTCACCACGGCGCTGCCGGACGGGAAGCTGCTCTCGCACCCGATGTCGATCCAGGGCGTCAGCGAGGATGCGGACGTGTGGTTCTTCGTGAGCCTGCACGGCGGTCAGGCCGAGGCGCTGCGCAGCGGATCGCAGGTGAACCTCGCCGTCTCCGATGCGGGCTCCTGGCTCTCCGTGGCCGGTGAGGCCGGCTTCGTCGAGGACCGGGCGCTCGTGGAGCAGCTGTGGAACGACCGCGCGGAATCGTACTTCCCCGGCGGCACGGACGATCCGGATCTCGGCCTGCTGCGGGTCAGCGGGGAATCCGCCCAGTTCTGGGGCATGCCCGGCGGCAAGGTCGCGGGCCTCGCGCAGATCATCAAGGCCAAGGCGACCGGGGAGCAGGCACCGGGCGGGACCGGCACCACGCAGCTGTGAGCCCGGGCGGCGAGGGGCCAGAATGGCCGGGACGCACCCCGCCCCTTCGTGACAAGGACGTCCCGTGCCCCGCACCCTCGCCCCCGGCCAGCTCTCCCGGATCCATGTGCTCGACGTCGACACCGGGGAGGACCGCATCCTCCACGAGTCCTCGGCCGTGC
>CAZHSL010000207.1:0-5118 GCA_964535185.1 uncultured Corynebacterium sp. | reverse complement strand
TCGCCACGTCGGGCCCGAAGCGATCGGCGACAGCGGCCGACGGGAGCGCGGCGAGGTCGCCGAGGGTCGTGATGCCCAGACGCTGCAGCAGGTCGACGGTCTCGGCGAGGTCCAGCCGTCGCTCGGGGCGGGTGGCCGAGGGCTGGCCCCGATGCCCCCACCCGGGGCCGACGGGGGCGCTGCGCAGGGCCTGGATCGGATGCGGGGCGAGGTACTCGGCGCTGCGCCCTTCGCGCACGATCCGCCCCGGCGGGGAGGCGAGCAGCGCGGCGAAGGGGCCGTCGGCGATCCCGACGGCGCAGTCCCAGCCGGTGAGCTCGGCGACCGCGTCGAGGATCCGCTCGGCCAGGGCCTCCTCGCCGCCCTGGTGGCGGGCCGGGCCGCGGGCCGACATCAGCAGCACGCCGGGACGCAGCACGTCCACGCCGGCGGCGACCGTGTCCACCGCGGCGGCGACCAGCTCGAACAGGGCGGATTCGTGCTCCCCGTCCACTTCCAGCACGAGCGCCTCGGGGCAGGCCGCCCGGGCCGCGCGGCGCTTCATCCCCGGCAGCACCCCGGCCTCCCGGGCCGCGGCCCCGGCATGGGTGACGCGGTGCTGGTCGAGCAGGATCACCGGAGCGGCGGCGGGATCGAGCGCGGGGGCGTCCTCGGCACGGCGCTGGTGGCGGTCCAGCGCCGCGAGCAGCGGCCAGTCCGGGACCGTGACGGCGACGGTGCGGGTCGCGGCGGCGGCGGGGGCCGCAGGAGCGGGGACCGAGCCCATCAGCCGGCCCTCCGCACCGGGCGCAGCAGACGCACCGGCTCCCGGTCCTCCTGCGTGCGGGGGTGCTCCGCGATCCTGCCGTCCATCTGCGGCAGCAGCACCCGGGCCGTGCGGTGGCCGGCGATCCCCCGCCCCTCGGCGGTGATCTCGAGGCGGCGTCGGCGCAGTCGTCCCGACCCCTGCCCGAGACCGGTCCAGCCCTGGGCGGTGGCACGCAGCGTGAGATCGGCGCGCCCGGGCGGCCCGGAGGCGAGGATCAGGGTGTCGGCGGTGCGGGCCCGACCCAGCAGGCTGCGCCAGAGCGCAGGGGCGAGATCCAGGTCGGGACCGAGCACGAGCACCCCCACCCCGTCGGCGAGGGCGGAGAGCACCTGGGGGCGCTGGTCCCCGCCTGCCGGGGCGAGGGCGAGGCGGCAGGGGTCCAGACCCGCGTCCAGGGCGGAGCGCAGGCCCAGATCGGGCATCCCGGCGATCGCGCACCAGGAGTCCTCCCCCGCCGCGGCGACAGCGAGGGACAGCAGCAGGGAGGTGCTCGCAGCACCCTCGAGCGCCACCGAGCTGCCGGCGCGCAGACTGCCGCGCGGGAAGAGCGCCTGGAGCGGCCCGGGCACCGGCAGGCGGGTGCCGAGACCGTCGTCGGCGGTGTCCTCGACGGACTGCGGCGACCGCAGGGCGGTGCGGTCGATCCGGCCTCCCCAGCGTGCGGCGGAGCGCTCGGCCGCGCCCAGGGCGGCCCGGGCCCGCGACAGCCGCTGCTCGCGGTCCTCGATCCGGAGCGCTGTGCTCATCTCGTGCGTCCTCCTCCCGCTCCTCGCCGTTCCCGCCCGCACTCGTGTTCGAACAGGGGTTCGAACTGTACGCCTCGCCGGGGCGCCCCTCAAGACGCGCAGGCTGTGGCTTCGAACATGCATACGAAGTCTCGGGAGGGGGTGTGACAGACGGCGATGTGGGGCAGGATGGCCGGATGGATCTCGAGCGATGCACCGTCCGCGCAGGGGCGAGCCGGTGAGCACCGGGCCGGGTCCCGCCTTCCGGCTCCGCCCCGCCGCGCCGGCCGATGCGGCGGGCTGCGCGCACGTGCACCACACCTCCTGGGTCGAGACGTACTCGGCGCTGCTGCCCGCCTCGCACTGGGAGACGGACACCCTCGAGCGGCGCGTGGAGGCCTGGCATCGGTGGCTCGACCGCGGCACCGCTGTGACGGTGGCGGAATCCGACGAGCAGATCATCGGCTTCGCCATGGCGCACACCGGCCGCCGGGTCGGCGGGCACGAGCCGGTGCGCGCCAGGGAGCTGTACTCGCTCTACCTGCTGGCGGCGCACCACGGCGGCGGGGCCGGCCAGGCCCTGCTGGACGCCGTCCTGCCCGACGGTGCCCCCGCCCAGCTCTGGGTGGCCGAGGAGAACCCACGTGCGCGGCGCTTCTACGAGCGCAACGGCTTCCTTCCCGACGGTGCCGGCTTCCGCGACGAGGTGCTCGACCTCGCCGAGGTGCGATTGGTGCGCTGAGAGGCTCGCCCGCCCTCGTTCAGCCGATCCTCGACGGGCCCTCCGGGGCCCTGCCCGCGAGCTTGTCCACCTTGTGCAGCCGGGCGAGCCAGAGCTCGCGGACGATCCGGATGCTGGGCTTCGCGGCGAAGAAGAACGAGCCGATCAGGAAGCAGACCGTTCCTGCGGTCTTCGTCTGCTCGGAGAAGAACAGGACGCTGCCGACGACGAACAGGAGGGCGGCGAGGACGTCGGCGATCGTGTGCAGGATCTCGAACATCGCGTAGCGACGAGCCTGCTGCGCGGTGATGTGACGGTCTCGGGGGTCGAAGAGTCGCACAGTGTCTCCTGGCAGGTCGAACGTGCTGGCAGGTCGGCCTGCCAGGTTACGTCGCGACCGGCCGCGGGGGCCGGACGTGCGGTCAGAAGGGCGGGGGCGGCGGGTTCTTCCGCCGCTCGAGGGCGCGGCGCCGCGCCTCGATCCGTGCCTGGTGGCGGGTCCAGGAGTCCATGAGCGCCCGACTCGTCTCGGGACTGGCCAGATCGGTGTTGTCGTGGACGATCACGTGCGCCCGATCCCGGAGCGACCAGGCGGTCCGCCCCGGGAGCCCGGGCGTGCACGGCAGGCGGGTCGGGGCGATCGGTCCGGCGGTCTTCGCGCGGTGGTGCTGCCAGCACAGCAGGTGCAGGTTCTCGATCTCGGTGAGTCCGCCATGCTCCGGGTCCCCGTGGTCGTACTCCTCGATGTGGTCGGCCTCGGAAGCCCAGGAGGTGGGCCGGGTGCAGCCGGGGACGGCGCAGATGGCGTTGCGCAGACGCAGGTGCTCGAGCATGGCGCGGGTCGGCGTGTAGCGCTGGGCGGGCAGCGGCAGGAAGGCACCGCTGCACGGGTCGGTGAGCACGCGGTACCAGGTCTCGCTCTCCCCGGCGAGCTCGCGGGCCATCGCGGCCGGGATCGGGATCGTGCCCTCGAGCATGCCGGGCTCCTCGGATCCGCCGAGGAGGGTCAGCATGGGCACGGTGAGGTTGAGGCGGAAGCGGGGTTCGGGGACGTGGACCCCGTCGGTGTCGAAGGCCGCACCGCTGAGCAGGTCGTACTGGACGAGGGCGAGGGAGGCGGGCGTCGCGGTCTCGGCGACGGTCCCGCGCGGGTCCAGCGGCGGGGCCTCCCCCATCTCGAGGGCGCGGCGCTGGGCGGCCTGGACCGCGCGCGCGGCGGAATCCAGTCGCTGGGCGAGGGCGAGGATCTCCGGGACCGGGCCGATCACCCGCAGGCAGCCGATCCCGTCGTCCCGGGTGGGCAGCAGCTCCACGCGACGACGACCCTCCGGGGTCAGATGCGCGGGCGCCTCCTGCTGGGACTCCAGGCGGCCGAGGAGACGGGAGAGCCGGTGGTGGAACTGCTCGGTGGTGACCGTGGTGGGCCAGCGCGAGGCGGCGGCGTCGACGGAGCTCATCTGGGAAGCGGTGAGATGACGGGTGCGGCGCAGGATGCGGTCGAACCAGGCGGCGGGGAACTCGCCGCACTCCAGGCGCAGGAGGGTGCGCGGGAGCTGGCTGGTGGCGATGTGGGCGTCGCGGACGATGCGCTCCGCCACCGTGCGCGTGCAGCGCAGGGCGAGCGCCACGGAGAGTAGCTCGGCCTCGGCGGCGTCCTCGTCGAAATCGTCGCTCTCGGGGTCGCGGAAGGACGGGGCGAGGGCCGTGAAGCGGGCGGCGAGGCACCGGCTCTCCTGGATCGAGGCGGCGCGGACGGACTGCAGATGCGGCGGCAGGACCGGTGCTGCGGGTGTGGGATCGCCCTGGCCGCCGGAGCGGGACGGAGGGGCATCGGGCGGTGTTCCGTGCTCGCCGAACGGAATGGCCGCGCCATCACGGAGATCATCCATTGTGCACACCCCCTTTCCAGCGAATATCGCGCACTTCTCTCGAGAGGAATCAGAGCGAGTCGGCGGCCGGACGTCCCGTTCTCTTCACGCCAGTTTATTGGCTTCACCGTCACGCACAAGATCTCACGCTGAATCTGTGGAAATTGTGGATGACGACGTTGTGGGGAGGGACGGTCGGACACTATTTTGTGGATGCATCGACCCGGTGGAGGAAGCGTCGCGTCGCTCGCTGTGGATACATGGCCACTGTGGAGGAGGCGTCGAGCCACTCACTGTGGATCAATCGCCACTGTGGAGGAACGACCGCTCCGCGACGGGAGATCGTCGGCGGCGGTGAGCGATGAATGCGATCGTCACTTTCCGATGATTCATGCGACACCGAAAGAATGCATGAAGTGCAGAATAGATTGACACTGCATTCGGGATCGTGAGGAAATGGGACGATAATGTAGCCCGGCACTGCAATCCATCCATTGCGGCACGTGGAGTTCTGGGGGAACCGAAATTGTGCTCCGAGCATGCCGAGAAATACGAGCGACCGCCGCCATGTTCCGTTCACCGCACGGCTCGCCACCGCATACACGACTGCAGCGGTGACTGTGTCCGCCACACCGGCGATGCGGGCCCTCGCCCTGCTCACCGCCGTCAACGCGCTGGGCAACGGGCTCTTCGCCACGATCGGCATTCTGTTCTTCACCCAGCACCTCGGCTTCCCCGTCGGCTTTGTCTCCGTCTCGCTACTCGTCGCGACCGTGCTCGCGATCGGCGGTGACCTCGTCAGCGGCAGGATCTCGGATGCCACGAGTCCGAAGCCCGTGCTCCTGGCCGGGCTCCTCCTGTCCGCCGTCGCCACCGCGGCGCTGCTGGTGGTCCGAGAGCAGATCGGTTTCGTCCTGGTGCTGTGCCTGATCAGCCTCGACCAAGGGCTGTGCATGTCCTCGAACACCACCCTGATCCGCCGCGTGGCGCAGCAGA